>DXYG01000016.1 GCA_019415925.1 Clostridiales bacterium | reverse complement strand
CTCAAAGTCATTACGGGTTTCTTTCTTTCTTCGTTGTTTAATTTTCAAGGTCCTATATTGTTCACTTTACACAAATTTGAAATCTATTCTTTAGTGATGTTTCACACTCTCAATAAGATTTTCACTTGCGCGGAACATTGTCTATTATAATGCGATGTTATTAAAATGTCAAGCCTTTTTTTCAATTTTTTTCGATTTTTTTAAAAAATTTTACACCGTTGTGGTTTTTTCGATTTTATTTGTCTTTTGCCACCATATATTGTGTGTGCTCATTCAATCTTTTTCATCTTTATATTGTATTTTTCTTATTTATATTATAAAATAGTAAAGTAAACTATGATATTTTCGTTTTCGGAGGATAGGTATGAACCGAATTAACCCCTACAGGCGCAACTGCGAGATTATGCGCAGATTTTTTGCAAAGCCGATTTTTCTTATTACAGGTATAGTGCTTTTGATTTTTGTTATTGCAAATTCTGCTTTCAGATTATTATCAGATCAGATTCCTGTTTTTGATTTTATTTCGATTGCAACAGCCATTGCATTTTTAGTTTTCTATTTTAAGGCTCGCAGTAAAAAGGACTTTGTTTCATTCGGAGCACCGACCACACTTATGGACGTTGTTTCAATTATCGGAATTGTTTTTTCGGGACTTATTACTGCTGTTTCGGCTTGTCTTAGTGCCCTGTTTATATTGGTTGTAAAAAATCAAGAAAACCAACACACCTCGCTTGAAAATACTATTATAGACACAATCTGCAAAATCTCACCTCTTATTGCGATTTTGGGTATAATATTCCTTATATACTTTATCGGAATGCTGAGAATGACGTTATCGTTCAGGAAAAGCCTTTCGACTGTATATCTGCAAAGAAAAGGCTCGGTTATGTTCGGCGTGATGTCATTAATTCTCGCTGTTGTTTCTATTATATGTTTTACGGGTGCGACAACAATTTATTTAATCGGAATTGATGAATTTTTTGTATCGCTATTACAGCTTGTTCAAGGATTGCTTGTAACTTTAATTTTTGTTCTGTATGCAATTCTCGGGTTTATGTACAACTCGTATATCAAAAGGCTTGTAAGCTCGATTGAAACAGGCAGGCCGGTGCAGAAAACGCCAAACAAAACCGAGGAAGTTACAGATAATAATCCGACGCTGAATATGTGGGCAGAAACGGAAGCTGACGGTCAGTCGCACAGGCAGGCAACCGTTACACGTCCTGTTGAGTTTACTCCGCAGGCTGTTTTCGGTGACAACAAGCCTGATGAGGTTGTAACAATACCGACCGAATATCAGCCCCAGAAAAATAACAATATGCAGAATCCGTATATAAAAAAGGGCGCACCACCGACAAAACGATGTGCAAGCTGCGGAAAGGAAAATCCAAGTATCAATATTTTCTGCGGCAACTGCGGAAGCAGACTGTAAGGGAGTGAAGTTTGCAAGGGCTGTTGTAATCAACTGCGTTCTTTTGCGGTTTTGCAGGAAGCAATAAGAAGTCGGCGAATATTTCCGCAAAGTCTTTCTGTGTTTTTATATGTCTGCTCATCAATACGACGTGTTTCATACAACAGCTTGAGCCAATAACCTGTTTCGTTTGCTTCTTTCAGTGCTATTTCCAACTTTGATATGAAATCCTTTTTACTCTGCGCATACTGAGCTTCGTAAATATTGGCACCGACAGAAGTACCTGCTCTTGCAAGCTGTTCAGTCATATAAGAGCTTTTTGGCATTTTTACATTATCCGCAAGATTAACGATTGCTACTGCGAATTCAAACGATAAGACGAGCAGTTTGTTTTCAGGCATAATTGTTCCTCCAAATAATGATATATCGCTTATGCGATATGATATTCAGCTTCCGCAGAATGATATACTTGTTTTACAAGTATGATATAATATCCGTTCCATATATGCTGAAAGCATATCTCAACGCACAAAGTGCGATACCATATCGAAGATATATCACCCGTTCCGACAGGAACGGATATCATTGCAAAAGTCCCTTTTACCCAAATGGGTAAAAGGGACTTTTGCTTGGTGCCGGTGACCGGACTTGAACCGGTACGGAGTATTAGTCCGAGGGATTTTAAGTCCCTTGTGTCTGCCTATTCCACCACACCGGCATTTAGTAAAACAACACCGCACTTTATAACGGTGTTGTCTTAGAAAATGTTTGGTGACCCGGACGAGAATCGAACTCGTGTTACCGCCGTGAAAGGGCGGTGTCTTAACCGCTTGACCACCGGGCCGGATATGGTAGCGGAAATAGGACTTGAACCTACGACACTTCGGGTATGAACCGAATGCTCTAGCCAGCTGAGCTATTCCGCCGTATTTGCCGATACTCAAAATCAGCAAGATTGATTATATATTATATTTTTCGTTTTGTCAATACCTTTTTTGATTTTTTATTTTTAGTTCGTTATAAAAGTCGGTTTTGAATTATAGCTCGGTATCTCGGGAGTTAGACATTTTTCTATATCTTACGCAAGATACCCTTTTACTTCATCTGTAGTCAAAAAATAAATTTATAAATTGTTGCCTTCTATCTTCCGAATTTGCCTGCAGGGGCTACCCTGCCGCAAGATACCACTTTACGGCATTTGTCTACACAAAAATTGTAATACAATTTTTGTGTATGGGACGTCTGGGAAGCCGTCCCCTACGGAAAGGTTTGTTTTCCTATATAACAGCAATTTAATCGTTAAAGTTTGATTGCCACTGCGGACACGGAGTGAGTGTCCCTACGTCTGTAAAGGAAACGTTTGTTGTTACCCAACGGGCAGCCACATAGGGCTGCTCCTACAGATTAGATTAGATTAGATTATATCATTCATTTAATATATGCCGTAGGGGCAACCCTGTATGGTCGCCCGAAACGTTACCGATGTATCAATTTATAATTCGGGCATCCGTTTTTATCTAAATATCCGATTTTTCCACTCGACCTCAAAACTGCTCCTTCAGGAAATCAACAATCTCCTCAAAGTGCATTGAGTGCGAGGCTTTTACAAGCACTGTGTCACCCTCGTTAATCAGCGCAGGGATTGCATTTTTCACCTGCTCAACGCTTTCGAACCACTCGCCGTCTGCGCCCTTTGCAAGCTCGACCGCAAGAGGTCCTGCCGCAATTACAAGGTCCACGCCCTTGTCATTTGCGTACTTTCCTGTTTCAAAGTGTAGTTTAAGCTCGTCTGCGCCGAGCTCCTTCATATCGCCGAGAATTGCTACCTTTCTGCCCGAAAAGTTCACCAACGTATCAAGCGACGCTTTGACCGAGGTGGGATTTGCGTTGTAGCAATCGTCAATTATTCTGATTTTACCTGTATTTATCACGTTTGCTCGACTGCCGACAGTCTTGTAGGACTCTACACCGTTTATAAGCTGTTCGTCGCTCAATCCGAGCAGTCTGCCTGCGGCAACTGCGGCAAGCGCATTGCTGACCATATAACTGCCGATAGCGGGAATCGTCACATTGAGCCTTGTATTATCAAAGCAGAGTGTGCAGGAAATTCCGCCCTCGCCGTTGTTTTCAATATCCTCGGCGTAGTAGTCGTTGTCGCTTGCAAAACCGAAGTAAATAGGAGTTTTGCCTTTTATTTCCGTTACCGAATAGAGCTTGTCGTCGTCGCCGTTGAGGATATACTCCGCATTCTCGGCGGCGTTTTTGAACATCTCGGTTTTTGCCTTCAAAACGCCGTCACGGTCGCCGAGATTTTCAAGGTGGCAACAGCCGATTATCGTAAGCACGCAGATTGTGGGTTGTACCATTTCGGAAAGCCTTGTCATTTCGCCGAAGTCTGAAATTCCCATTTCGATTACAGCCGCCTGAGTATCCTCGTGCATTGAAAGCAACGTCAGCGGAACGCCCAGCTCGTTGTTGAGGTTGCCCTGCGTTTTGTGAGTTTTATATTTCTGTGAGAGGACTGCGTAAAGCATTTCCTTTGTCGAAGTTTTTCCGACGCTGCCCGACACTCCGACAACGGGAATGTCGAATTTCTGACGGTAAGCCTTTGCAATTTTCTTGACTGCGTCGAGCGTTGAATCAACAAGAATGTACGGCTTTGTCGCATTAACGGGCGGTTTTTCGCAGACAGCGCAGACCGCACCGCTTGCAAAGCACTTTTCAATATAATCGTGACCGTCAACACGCTCGCCCTTGATTGCAAGGAAAAGCGAACCGTCCTTAATCTGACGACTGTCACGCTCAACGGACGTAATTGCAATATTTTTGTCGCTTTCATTTCCCACGAATTTCCCGCCGCAGGACTCGGCAATCTCGCCAAGTGTAAATTTTTTCATTTTTTACCTCATTTTAGTCGGTGCATACATTTCAGGGCGACCGCACAGGGTCGCCCCTACAATTTATTTTTTATATTTATCTAATGAAATTTCTATGATTTTTTCGCATAGGTCGGCGTAATTGAGCCCCTCAACAGCCGCCTCCTGCGGGAGCAGGCTTGTGGGAGTCATTCCGGGGAGGGTGTTTGCCTCTAAGCAGAACGGCTCGCCGTTTTCGTCAACAAGAAAATCAACTCTTGCATAACTGTCGAGGTGAAGCGCATTGTAAGCCGCAACTGCCGCATCTCGGAGCTTTTTGTCGGTCTGTTCGTCAATGTCGGCAGGGCAGATTTCAACCGTTGCGCCTGCCTGATATTTAGCGGCGTAGTCGTAAAACCCCGACTTCGGGATAATCTCAATCGGCGGAAGTGCCTTGCCGCCGAGGAGTCCGACAGAGAACTCCCTGCCCTTGACAAACTGCTCAACGACAATTTCGTTTTCGTATCTGAATGCGTCCTTAACAGCCGCTAAAAATTCCTCTTCGTTTTCAGCCTTTGCTATTCCCACGCTTGAGCCGCCCGAGCAGGGCTTTACAACGCAAGGGAAAATACTCCAGCTCTTTGCGTCCTCAGCGCTTTTGAAAATCTCGCCTGCCGGGGTGTTGATTTTATTCTGAACAAAAACGCCCTTTGTAAGGCCCTTGTTCATTGCAAGAGCCGAGCCGAGGTAGCCCGTACCTGTGTACTTGATTCCGAGCAAATCAAGCGTTGCCTGAAGCTGTCCGTTTTCGCCCTCGCCGCCGTGAAGCGCAAGGAAGGTTATGTCAGCCTCAGAGCAGATTTCAATTACGTTCGTTCCGATAAATCTGTCGGATTTGTTCAGGCGGTTTTCCCTTACCTCGCTGAAATCGGAAACGGTTTCACCGACGTTTGCCTTATCGGTAAAGCTGTAATTCTGCTTGAAAAGTGCGTCAATGTCGCAGATATTCTGCTCGTAGCCTGTGAAAACGTCGAGCAGTACAACCTCGTGGCCTTTTTCACGCAGTGCAGAGGCAACGAGTATTCCCGATGAAATCGACACGTCACGCTCTGTGCTGAGTCCTCCTGCAAGTACAACAATTCTCATAATCAATATTCCCCCCAAATTATTCTCCGATAATCTTTATCAGTGCGTGCTTGCGGCGTTTGCCGTCAAGCTCGTAATAAAAAATCTGTTCCCAAGTGCCGAAATCAAGTTTGCCGTCTGTGATTGCGCAGACAACCTCTCTGCCCATAATCGTGCGCTTGAGGTGAGCATCGGCGTTGTCCTCAAAGCCGTTGTGAGCGTACATATCGTACGGCTTTTCGGGAGCAAGCTTTTCAAGCCAGCGTTCATAGTCGCTGTGCAGTCCGCTTTCGTCGTCGTTTATGAAAACCGAGGCGGTGATGTTCATTGCGTTTACAAGGACCAAGCCTTCCTTGATTCCGCTCTCGTCAATTGCCCTTTGAACGTCCTCGGTAATGCGTATAATTTTTCTGCGCTGAGGTACGTTGAACCACAGCTCCTTGCGATAGCTTTTCATAAAATCACCCGTTTATCAGAACATAAATCCGTCCATACCCCAGTATTTGACTTCTTCAAATTTTACATAGCAGTTACTTCCGTCAACTCCTGCTTCTTCACTCAGAATATTGCAGATTTCAGCGGTCAGCTTTCCGTAATTGTCCTTTGTGGAGCTTCCGAGGATTTTAACCTCTACAAAAGCAATATTCTTGTTGCTGTTTCCCTGAAACATCATTGAAATTTTATCCTCGACAGCACACATAAGATATGCCTCGCTCTTGCCGGGGATAAGCGAAATAGCCTTTGAAAGCCTTGTTTCAATTGTATTTTTTGCAGTATCGTCAAGCGACACGTTTGTTTTTACATTTATAAACGGCATAAATAATACCACCTTTAATTGATACTTACCCTATATTATAATATTTATTGCGTTTTATTTCAAGTATCAGTTTTTACAATAAAACAAAAACGCACACCGTATTTTTGCGGTATGCGTTAGTAAGTTGTTGATTTATTCCTTGCTTTTGTTGTCTGCTGTCGGAACACGGTAGGGATAAAGCTGTTCATACGCTTCAATTTCGCTTTCATCCGTGATTGCCGAGGGAATAAGCCCCGTGCAGTCATATGCAGAGCAGGCGTTCATATTCTTGTCGTGAATACGGTCAAGCTTTTCGCTGTCGGGAATTTTCTTTTCCACTCTCTCACCTCACTTTTATTTTATACAGTGAGGTGCAAAGTTATGAATGTTTTATTTTACCGTCAGCTTTTTAATTTTGTAAACGTCGCCGTCCATTACCGTGTAGGTACTCCTCAGCTCGCCCTCAATGTCGGGTGAAATGCTCTGGTGAATGTAAAGGCTGTCGATTCCGAAGTCAGCCGCTCCGCCGATGTCGGAAAGGTAGTCGTTGCCTATCATAATTGACTCGCTCTTTTCAAGGCCGTAGCGGTCAAAAAGCGTTTTGTAGTAGTAAAAATCGGGCTTTGAGCACTCCTCGTCGGAGCTTATGCAGATTCCGTCAAAGTACTCGGTAAGGCCGAGCATATTAAGCTCATTTTCGGTAAAGTAACGCTGAGCGTTTGAGAGAAGATAAATCTTCTTGCCCTTTGATTTGAGCGTGTCGAGCAAGTCAATTACGCCGTCGTAGAGCTTTATGTACTTTGTCGAGTAGCAACGAAAAGCCTCGGCAATAAATGCAATCTGAGATTTTGTTGTCTTAACGCCCTTTTGCGTAAAAAGCTTTTTGAAAACCTTTTCGATTTTAATGTCAACCACCTTGTATTCGGGGTGGCGCTTTCTTACAGCAGCTTTTTCAAGCTCGACAAGTCTGTCGTACTCGCTGTTAAGCTCGTCATAGGTGTAGTGTGCGCCCTTGTAACCGTAGAGGATAGCCATTTTCTTCCACAAATCATCGCACCACTCGTCTGTGTTGATGTCTATAAGAGTTCCGTAAAGGTCAAAAATATAATTTTTATACATAGTGCAGCCACCGTCCGTAATTTGCTGTTTGATTTTATTCTACCAGTTTCCCAAGATAATTGCAATAGAAAACGGGATATGATAAAATATTATCAGTCAGTAAAAAAGTAAAACAATTCCGAATTAAAATCAGTGGGGTGATTTTTTTGACGAAAAAACAAATTGCGCTAAACGCCGTAAATGCCTTGAAAAAGGAATATCCCGAGGCAATCTGCTCGCTTGTGTACACTGACCCTCTACAGCTCTTAATAGCCACTCGCCTTGCCGCACAATGCACAGACGCAAGGGTTAATATGGTAACGCCTGCGCTGTTTGAGAGGTTCAGGACGGTTGACGATTTTGCGAATTCTACAGCCGACGAGGTTACCGAGTACATAAAAAGCTGCGGACTTTACAAGACGAAGTCGAGGGATATTGTGGAGCTTGCAAAAATGCTGCGTGACGATTTTGGCGGAGAAGTGCCTGATAATATCGACGATTTGATTAAACTGCCCGGAATCGGCAGAAAAACTGCAAATCTTGTGTGCGGCGACATTTTCGGCAAGCCTGCCGTAGTTGTGGATACGCACTGCATACGCATTACGCAAAGACTGGGACTTCACAACCTCAAGGACCAGAAAAAAATTGAGTTTGCTCTGCGTGATTTACTGCCGCCCGAGGAGAGCAACGACTTTTGCCACAGGCTTGTACTGCACGGCAGAGCGGTATGCACCGCACGCAGTCCGAAATGCGAAAAATGCTGTATGAAAGAGTTCTGTAAATCATCGCAGTTGCGATGATTTACAATTCCGAATTAACGTTTTCCTGTTGAGCCGAAACCGCCCTCGCCTCTGTCGGTGTCGTCGAGCTCGCTCACTTCGACAACGTCGGGTGTGAGCACGGGCGCAATTACCATCTGGCACACACGCTCGTCAGGCTCGATTGTGTAGGGCTTGTCGGACACGTTGCAAAGACCTGCGCAGATTTCGCCTCGGTAGTCGCTGTCGATTACGCCGACGCCGTTTGAAAGGCAGATTCCGTGCTTGACGCCCAGACCGCTGCGAGCGTAGAGGAACGCCGCACAGGTGTTGTCGGGAAGTGCGATTGCAATGCCTGTAGGCACGATTGCGAGCTGACCGGGAGCAAGCGTAATCGGCTCGTCAATGCAGGCGTATAAATCCATTCCGGCCGAGCCGCTTGTTGCTCTTTTTGGGATTTTTGCGTTTTCTTTAAGCTTTTTTATTTTAAGTTCCATTTTTATTCTCCTTCATTTCCTGCAAATTCTGAATAATTTATTCACGGTTATATTTTTAATTCCTTTTTAAAATTTCCATTAAGAATATTACCGAATTGTATTTTTCGGCAGAAGAAATTTTTATAATTCCTTTTTCAAAATTTAGGTCTTTCAACACTTTTGACATTTTATTCAACACCTCTTTTATATAAACCTCGTGTGAATTTGTCTTTTAACATCGAAAACCCATTGAAATCTTTAATGTTTTCCACGTTTTCCACATAGTTTTCAACAGTGAAACGCAAAATGTTAAAAGATGTTGAAAGTTTTGAAATTTCTTCCTCAGCAATAAAAAGAGGCACGCAATTGAGCACTTCAGTGCAGTAACCGTCGCATTTAAGGTGAAATCGCTTGCCCTTTCTATCCTGCATTTTTGACTGATTTTTGCAAGTTTTGCAGTCAATTCCGCTGCTCTTGTTCGGGCAGTTGCGGCAAAGCATAAGCGGAAGATAGCCGTAGCTGATTATTCCCCTGTCAATCGTGCCACCGAGTCGGTTAATACGCTCAAAGGTAAGCTCAAAGCTCAGCTCAACGCTCTTTAGTCCGTACTCCTGAGCCCAGAGTAAATCATAGGTATTGACAAGATTGAGTCCGAAGCCGCCGTGCAGAGTCAGCTCAAGCGACTTTGCCTGATAAAGTGCGCCGATATTGTGGCAAAGTACGTCATTTATTCCGATTGCTTTTACATTTATAAGCGCATTTTCAATCTGCTTTTCACGTCCGAACATTCCACGTGGAATTTCAACGCCGATTTTATAACCCTCGTTTTTCAGCCGCTCAATTTCCTTTATATCCGAAAACAGCGGAACAAAAACAAGCTCACATTGTTTAAAGCCGTTTCCGATTTTTGTACCTGCCGTTCTTGCCCGAACGGCTCTCTTTTTGCCCACAAACGGCTGTATATTCTCAAAAATTTCTACATTATTAATAGTATAGTTATGAACTTTACTCCGAATTTTGTCAAGCGAAGTAAGCGCCTCTCGCCTGAGTGAATTCAGTGCAGAAAGCGGAAGTGAAATGTCGCTGTCAATTTCGATTTCAAGCTTTTCAAATTTGTAAGCCGTACCGCCTGTTTTAGTAAGCTGAGATTTGCACTTTTCACTGTCAAGCGGTGTTTTAATCGCCTTTTCACAGAGTAAATCGGATTTTTGGGTAACAGTATGAACCCCGTCAGTGATTTCAAGTACGGGATTTTCGCCGAGCCTTGCTGTGAATTTTCCGCTGATTAAAACATTCTGAATTTCGTCCTTATACGTCTGACGGATTGACGAGAACAGCTTTTCGTCGGCTGAAACAACGTCGCTTTTTGTGCGTGTGCCGAACATCTCTTTGCCAAGCTTTCCCGTAAAATATCCGTCGGTAAAGCCTGTTCGTGAGAAAACTCCCCTCAGCGTTTTTGCCGTTTCGTCGCTTACAAGACATAAGTCACGCTGTTCCCTGCACGCTCTTACTGCGGCGGAAACATACTCGGGGCGTTTCATTCTGCCCTCGATTTTTGCCGAGGTAACGCCGATTTCTTCAAGCTCGCTTATGTGATTTATCAGGCTGTTGTCCTTAAGGCTGAGCGCATAGCCGTCCCTGTTTTTGCCGACCGAAAACGGAAGTCTGCACGTCTGTGCACAAGCGCCCCTGTTGCCGCTGCGACCGCCGAGCATTGCGCTGAAGTAGCACTGTCCCGACACGCTCATACACAACGCACCGTGCACGAAAACCTCAAGCTCAACAGGGATTTCAGCGCATTTTCTGATTTCGTCCCTGCTCATTTCACGTGAGAGCACAACTCGCTTGAAACCCATTTCATACAGCGCACGAACGCCCGAGGCTGTGTGAACGCTCATCTGCGTTGAGGCATGGAGAGGGAGCTTTGGCGCAAGCTTTTTTGCAAGGCGTGCAACCCCCAGATTCTGAACAATCAGAGCGTCTGCGTCAGCCTCGGCGGCTGAAATAATCGCCTTTTTTAGCTGTTCAAACTCGTCGTCGAAAATCAGCGTATTTATTGTAACGTAAACCTTAACGCCGTGAATGTGGCAGTAAGCGACAGCTTTTTTAAGCTCGTCGTCGTCAAAATTTTTTGCAGAGGTTCTGGCGGAAAACGACTTTTCGCCCAGATAAACTGCGTCTGCTCCGCTCCTTACCGCCGCAACAAGGCTGTCATAGCCGCCTGCGGGAGCGAGAATCTCAATTTTTTGCATTTTTGGCATTTTTCTTTTTATCGTCCTTGTCAAACAGAGAATACTGCTTCATTTCAAAGCCGTTTTTGGCTTTCTCAGCCTTTTCTTCCTGAATTGCTTTTTCAACCTCATCAAGCTTTCCGCACTTTTCAAGCTGATTTTTAAGCTCGCCGTTTTCCTTTGAAAGAACTCTGAGCTGTTCTTCAAGCACCCTGATTCTTCTTGTAAGGCTCGTGTTTTCGTTGATAGCCTCGGCGAGTCTTTCCTTGTACTCCTTGCAGGACTTGCTCAGCTCGTTTGTGTTCTGAATAATTTTGTCAGCCTTGCCGACAATATCCTTGTTCTTCCTCTGCGCCTTGTTTCTGTCGTCGCACAGGTCGAGTGCAACAAGAATTGCGCAGTCACGAGTGTCAAGGTGCTTGCTTGACTGAGCCGCCTTGCGAATTCGCTTTGTGATTTCTTCGGCAACCGACTCAACGTACTTTTCGTCGTCGGCGGTTATCAGCGCATAGCTTCTGCCCTCAATCTGAACGCTGACTCTTTTTTTAACCATTTCAATCCCACCCATACCGTTATTATTTCATATAATATAGATACTATAAATTATAATATAAAATTGAGAAATATAAAAGGGTATTTTTTATATTTACGGAATTTTTTGCTAAATATTGTTGTTTTGACGAAGTTTCCATAA
Source organism: Clostridiales bacterium (assembly GCA_019415925.1). Lineage (GTDB taxonomy): Bacteria > Bacillota > Clostridia > Oscillospirales > Acutalibacteraceae > Ruminococcoides. The sequence goes on along the minus strand of DXYG01000016.1, from coordinate 26,043 downwards.
ATCACTTAAAATAATTTGAAATTTTTACACATTTATGGTAGAATTGTAGTATATATGATATTATGTTTATCAAAAACATTTTTTCGGAATATTATTGATTACAAGGAAGTGATTTTATGCCCGTTCCTTTTGACTCACAAAAAAGCTACTACCGTTCACCCTTTGGCGCAGTCGAGCAGGACACCACAATTTTCCTGCGCATACTCGTTCCGAGAAGGCTGAAAACTCAGAAAGCCGAGCTTTGCGTAAAGTACGACTACGACTACAACTGGGTTTTTACAAATTTTCTCTGGGCAGGCACATTTGACGATGAAACCGAAATATGGGAGTGTTCGTTTACTCCCGACAGAATCGGCCTTTACTGGTATGGATTTAAGCTTCACACAAATGAAGGAATCCGCTACATTGTGCCGTCTGACCCGTATAATATCAGCACAATTGAGCCTTCGCCCGGCAGGAGCTGGCAGATTACCTGCTACAAAAAGGGTTTTACCACACCGCACTGGCCTGTCGGCGGAGTTATGTATCAGATTTTCCCCGACCGCTTTAATTTCAGCGGTGAGGAAAAGAAGCTCAGGCGCACCGACTTTACACGCAACGAGGACTGGTACGCTCTGCCAAAATGGGAGCCTGACGAAAACGGCGAAATTACCAACAGCGACTTCTTTATGGGCGACCTCAAGGGAATTACGCAGAAGCTTGACTACCTTGAGAATCTGGGCGTAAGCTGTATTTACCTCAACCCCATAGGCGAGGCATACTCAAACCACCGCTACGATACGGGCGACTACTCGCACGTTGACCCGATTCTGGGCACTGACGAGGACTTCAAGGAGCTTTGCAGGGAAGCCAAAAAGCGTGGAATCCACATTATAAACGACGGCGTTTTCTCGCACACAGGCTCCGACAGCGTCTACTTCAACCGTTCGGGCAGATACGGCGACGGCGGTGCATACCGTGACAAGAATTCGCCGTACTACAGCTGGTACAAATTCAACGAGTGGCCTGACAACTACAACTCGTGGTGGGGCTTTTACACGCTCCCCGAGGTAATTGAAACTTCGCCCGAATTCAACGAATATATCAACGGAAAAAACGGCATTGTGCGCAAATATATGCGTTACGGAAACTCCGGTTGGCGACTTGACGTAGCCGACGAGCTGCCCGACGAATTTATGGAAAATCTGCGCAAGTCCGTCAAGGAGGAAAACCCCGAGGCGTTCATTGTGGGCGAAGTGTGGGAGGACGCAAGCAACAAGGAAAGCTACGGCGCAAGGCGAAAATTTTTGCTCGGCGAACAACTTGACTCGGTTATGAACTACGTTTTCAGAAATGCTATCCTTGACTTCTGCAAAGGTCAGGACGCACGTTACACAATGAGCACGATTATGAGCGTAATCGAGAACTATCCCCGTCCGGTACTGCGTGTGCTGATGAACTCGCTCTCGACTCACGATACTGAGCGTGCGCTGACTATGATTGCAGGCGAGCCGCTTAACGGACGTGACCGCCGCTGGCAGGCTGAAACTCACCTGACGGATGAACAGCGTGAAATGGGTGAAAAGATTTACAAGATTGCCTCCGCAATGCAGTACACTCTCCCCGGTTTTCCGTGCGTTTACTACGGTGACGAGGCAGGAATGGAGGGCTACCGTGACCCGTTCAACCGCTGTTGTTACCCCTGGGGCAAGGAAAACAAGGAGCTTATCGAGTGGCACAAAAAGCTTGGCAATCTGCGCAAGTCCTGTTCTGCACTCTGGGACGGAGAATTTGTTAACGTCTATGCAAAGGAACGCAGGCTTGAGTATATCCGCCACGACGACCACTCGGCAATTTTCTGCACGTTCAATCTTTATGACAGGAGCGTGGAGATTGAAACTCCGCCGGGATATGCTGAGGCAAAGCCGCTGTTCGGCTCAAGGCTTGAAAACGGCAAGCTGTACGTAGCACCGCTGAGCTGTGAAATGCTGATTTTGGAATTTAATTAGCAACAAATATTTGTGACTTTTCGGGCGACCGCACAGGGTCGCCCCTGCGGTATAAACAGACGATTGATATTAACCTGTAGGGACGTCTGGGAAGCCGTCCCCTACTACAGCGTTAAAGCTAAAAATATACACTGTTTATGAATAATTGTAGGGAACGACCCCTGTGTCGTTCCTATTAAGGTTAGCTGAATGTTAGTTAGGAACGACACAGGGGTTTCTGCCCCTTAATAAGGGGACTGAGGGGTTTTGGGCGACTGCCGTACCGTTCCCTACGAAAAATTTAGTTCAGCGTTATAATTAATAAGAGCAAAGTTTTAGGATTAACGTTTCCTATATATCAACTTAACAGTCGAGATAACTTTTTCAAATAATTCGATTTTTTAAGAAATAAAGTCATTGACAAATTAAAATTATAGGAATATAATTAATTTGTATAATATATACAAACATAAAGGAGGTTAGTTATGAATAATAAAGCTGTATATAATATTGCCTGCGGTCTGTTTGTTCTGACAACATCCGACGGCTCAAAGCAGAACGGCTGTATCATCAACACCGTTATGCAGGTAACTTCAACACCCGTCAAAATCTCAATCACAGTAAATAAGGATAACTTTACAACCGATATGATTTTGAAGTCGGGCAAATTCAACGTAAGTTGTATTGACGAGTCGGCAAAGTTCAGCCTGTTTGAGCGTTTCGGCTTTGCAAGCGGCAGAGATACCGACAAGTTCAGCGGTTTTGCAGGGTATAAAACTGCCGAAAACGGCATAAACTATGTAACCGAGGGCACAAATGCGTTCTTCTCTGCAAAGGTTGTTGACACCGTTGACGTAGGCACTCACTACGTTTTCATTGCCGAGGTTGAAGATGCAGAGGTTCTGTCGGACAATGCGAGCGCAACCTACTCATACTACCACAAGAACATAAAACCGAAGCCCGAGGTTAAGAAAAGCGAAAAAACTCGCTGGGTTTGCAAAATCTGCGGATACGTTTACGAGGGCGACGAGCTTCCCGAGGATTATATATGCCCGATTTGCAAGCACCCTGCATCTGACTTTGAGAAAATGTAGGTCGAGTGCCTCGACACGCAAATCGAGTGGAAAAGTCGTATAATCAGGTAAAAACGATTGCCCGAATTACAGATTGATATAACGGTAATGCTTCGGGACATGTAGGAACTATCGGGGACGGCTTCCCAGACGTCCCATTCACAACATTGTAATAATTTCAAAAAAATAAGGAGTGTTTATTATGCAGTTAAAAGGTTCAAAAACAGAAAAAAATCTTGAAGCCGCTTTTGCAGGCGAATCAATGGCAAGAAACAAGTACACATACTACGCTTCAAAGGCTAAGAAGGACGGATATGTTCAGATTGCCAACCTCTTTGAAGAAACAGCCGCTAACGAAAAAGAACATGCTAAAATGTGGTTTAAGCTCCTTCACGACGGTATTCAGGGAACAGAAATTAACCTTGAGGACGCCGCCGCAGGTGAAAACTACGAGTGGACAGATATGTATCCCACCTTTGCCAAGGAAGCAAGAGAAGAAGGCTTTGATTACATTGCCGACCTCTTTGACAGAGTTGCCGAGGTTGAAAAGCACCACGAGGAACGCTACAAGAAGCTCCTTGAGAACGTTAAGGGCGACATTGTTTTCTCAAAGGACGAGGACGTTATCTGGCAGTGCATCAACTGCGGTCACATCTGCATCGGCAAAAAAGCTCCCGAGGTTTGCCCCGTTTGCGCACATCCCCAGAGCTATTTCCAAATTAAGCCGGAAAACTATTGATTTTTTAATTTCAAGTCGGAGCATCGTTATTAAGCGGTGCTCCGTTTTTTTGTTGTGTTGATTTGTAGCGGCGAACTGTGTTCGCCACAATGCATAAATTGCTATGCAATTTTTGTGTGGACACGGTGCGCCGTGTCCCTACGACAGGTTCATCTGTTTTTTACATTATTGCTAATTAAAAACATTTCTTCTTAATCTAAATCTTTTTGCTATAAATGAAATAAAACGCTCCCTTTCCGTGTTATTATATAGAGGAATATAAAATACGGGAGGCAGATAAATTATGTCAGACGTAATAAGATTATTTGTTGAGAAAAAAGACGGTTTTAACGTCCTTGCAAAGCAGACCTTGTGGGATATCCGCCACAATCTGGGTATGAAGTCCGTTATTGATTTGCGCTACATCGTGCGCTACGACATTGAGGGACTTACAAGGGACGAATATGACAAGGCAAAGGGCATTGTGCTCTCCGAGCCGAACGCAGACGTTATTTATGAAGAAACTCTGCCCGTTGAAAGCGGCTGGAAGGTTTTTGCTATGGAGTATCTCCCCGGTCAGTACGACCAACGAGGCGACTCTGCCGAGCAGTGCGTTCAGCTCCTTACTCAGGGCGACAGATGCAAGGTGCTGACTGCAAGAGTTATCGCTCTTAAAGGCGACATCACAAATGACGAGCTTACAAAGGTTGAGGAATACCTCATCAACCCCGTTGAAAGCCGTCTTGCCTCTCTTGAAAAGCCCGAAACGCTTGATATGGAAATTCCCGTTCCTGAGGACGTTAAGCGTGTTGAAGGCTTTATAAATTGGAATGACGAGGAAATGGCTGACTACTACGCCTCAATGGGCTTTGCAATGACACTTGCAGATTTGAAATTCTGCCGTGACTATTTTCGTGACACTGAAAAGCGTGACCCAAGCGTTACCGAGCTTCGTGTTATCGACACATACTGGTCTGACCACTGCCGTCACACAACCTTCCTCACACGCTTAAGCGAGGTTGAGGTTGAAAAGAACGCACTCGGCAAGGTTATCGAGGACGCTTTGCAGGAGTACTACGACACACGTCTTGAAGTTTACGGCAAGGACACAACAAGAATCGTGTCGCTTATGGATATGGCTTTAATCGGAATGAAGTCGCTTAAGAAAAAGGGTATGATTCCCGACCTTGACGAAAGCGACGAAATCAACGCCTGCTCAATTGAAGTGCCCGTAACAATTGACGGCAAGACTGAAAAGTGGCTTGTTCAGTTTAAGAATGAAACCCACAACCACCCCACTGAAATTGAGCCGTTCGGCGGTGCGGCTACGTGCCTCGGCGGTGCAATCCGTGACCCGCTTTCGGGACGTTCATATGTTTATCAGGCTATGCGTGTAACAGGCTCGGGCGACCCGACAATTCCGTTCAAGGACACTATGCACGGCAAGCTTCCGTCAAGAAAAATCACAACGGGTGCGGCTCAGGGCTACAGCTCCTACGGCAACCAGATTGGTCTTGCAACAGGACAGGTTGTTGAGCTTTACGACAAGGGCTACGTTGCAAAGAGAATGGAAATCGGCGCAGTTATCGGCGCGTCTCCCAAGGAAAACGTAATCCGTGAAGTTCCTGCTCCCGACGACGTAATCGTGCTTCTCGGCGGCAGAACGGGTCGTGACGGCTGCGGCGGCGCAACAGGCTCTTCAAAGGCTCACACGGAAAGCTCAATCGAAACCTGCGGTGCAGAGGTTCAGAAGGGTAATCCGCCCACAGAGCGCAAAATTCAGCGTTTGTTCAGAAATCCCGAAGTTGCAAAGCTGATTAAGAGATGTAACGACTTCGGCGCAGGCGGCGTCTGCGTTGCAATAGGCGAGCTTGCAGACGGTCTGACGGTTGACCTCGACAAGGTGACAAAGAAATACGACGGTCTTGACGGTACGGAGCTTGCAATCTCCGAAAGTCAGGAGAGAATGGCTGTTGTTCTTGATAAAAACGACGTTAAAAAATTCATCAGCGAGGCTGAAAAGGAAAACCTTGAAGCTACCGCTGTTGCAGTTGTAACCGAGAATCCCAGACTTACAATGAACTGGAGAGGCGACAAGATTGTTGACCTCAGCAGAGAATTTCTCAATACAAACGGCGTTACTCAGGTTGCAAAGGCTTATATCACTGCTCCCAAGGCAGAGGACTGCTACAGAGAGCAGTGCCCCGAAATTCTCAGGGATATGCCGTTTGAAAAGGCAGTTTGTGAGAATATGGGCAGACTTGAGGTTTGCTCGCAAATCGGTCTTGCAGAGCGTTTTGACGCATCAATCGGTGCGGCTACTGTAATTATGCCGTTCGGCGGTAAAACTCAGCTCACTCCGCAGGAGGCTATGGCGGCTAAAATTCCGCTTGAAAAGGGCGAAACCGATGACGCAACCGCAATGAGCTTTGGCTTTATCCCCGGAGTTTCACGCTGGAGTCCGTTCCACGGCTCGGCTTACGCAGTTGTTGAGTCGCTCTCAAAGCTCCTTGCAATCGGTGCAAACCCGATGACGGCAAGACTTACATTCCAGGAATATTTTGAAAGATTAAAGGACGTTCCCGAACGTTGGGGCAAGCCTGCCGCCGCACTTTTAGGCGCAATGGAGGCTCAGCTCAAGCTCGGACTTCCGTCAATCGGCGGTAAGGACAGTATGTCTGGTACGTTTGAGGATATTGACGTTCCGCCCACACTCGTAAGCTTTGCAGTTGCAATGACAAAGGCATCAAAGACAATCTCAACCGAGTTCAAGAACGCAGGCTCAAAGGTAATCTACGTTCCCGTTCCCGAAAACAAGGAAACTCTTATGCCCGACTGGGACAAGCTTATTGAAATGTACAACGCAGTTTTCGCACTCTGCGAAAGCGGCAAGGTGCTTTCGGCATCCGTTGTTAAAGAGGGCGGTGCCTGTGCAAGCGTTTGCAAGGCTTGCTTCGGTAACGGCTACGGCTTTAAGTTTGCAAAAGAGCTTACAAACGACGAGCTTTTTGCTCCGCTTTCAGGCTCGCTTGTGCTTGAGATTGCTGACGGTGCAGAGCTTGACAGCAATGTATTAAGCTATGATTTAGGTGTTGTAACAGATGACGGAAAAGTTACGATGGGCGAAAAGTCTGCTGAAATTTCTGAAATCCTTGAAAAGTGGACTGCTCCGCTTGAAAAAGTATTCCCGACGCAGGCAGAATGCCCTGAAATTGAAGTCAATGCAGAATTATATACAGAAAGAAATACAAAATCACCTGCGATAAAGGTTGCAAAGCCGAAGGTATTTATCCCCGTATTCCCGGGCACAAACTGCGAGGTTGACACCGCAAGAGCCTTTGAAAAGGCAGGCGCAGAGGTTGAAATGCTGATTGTCAAGAACCTCACCTCAAGGGGAATTGAGGAGACAATCGACAGAATGGAGCAGATTATAAAGACCTCCCAGATGATTATGCTCCCCGGCGGATTCAGCGGCGGTGACGAACCTGACGGTTCGGGCAAGTTTATTGCCACAACCTTCCGCAATCCGAGAATTGCCGAGGCTGTAAACGAGCTGTTAAAGAACCGTGACGGTCTTATGCTCGGTATCTGCAACGGTTTTCAGGCTCTTATCAAGCTCGGACTTGTTCCCTACGGCGAAATCCGTGAGTTAAAGCCTACTGACCCGACGCTGACCTTCAACACAATCGGCAGACATATTTCGCATATGGCGTACACAAGAGTTACTTCGGTCAAGTCACCGTGGTTTGCAAACGTGAACGCAGGCGACGTGTTCGCAGTTCCCGTATCGCATGGCGAGGGCAGATTTATGGCTGACACAGAAACCGTAAAGGCACTTGCAGAAAACGGACAGATTGCTACGCAGTATGTTGATTTGAACGGCAATCCGAGTTCGGATATTGCATATAATGTTAACGGCTCGATTTGTGCAATCGAGGGTATCACCTCTCCCGACGGACGAGTGCTCGGCAAGATGGGGCACAGCGAAAGAAAGGGCGAAAACCTCTACAAAAACGTACCGTTTGCAAAAGACCAGCAGATTTTTGAAAGCGGCGTTAAGTATTTTAAGTAAGCAGCGTGTCGCTGCACCCAATTCGGGTATAACGGTCGGAGCATTGCTATAATGCGGTGCCCGACCGTTTTGTTTTGTATACATTTTAAGTTACACGTTAAAAAAAGAGCATCGCTGTTATGCGGTGCTCCGTTTTTTGATTTTATGATTTTAAATTATCTTTTGCCTACAAATCTTGAATTGCCGAGTGCGAGAATAAGAATGAAAATCGGATAGAGGAAGAACAGTCCGACTGCAAAGCCTGTGCCCTTTCCGTATGAAAAAGCAATGTGACGGCAGAAGAAAAAGTCAATTACACAGCACAAAAGCAATAGTATAGTCTGTACTGCTGACAGCACCATTGAAAAAGCACCTGTAACAAAAACGTTCTTAATTAAGTACAGAATTACATTACGCACGATTAAAAGTGCAAATTCCAGACCGAAAAATTTTGTTTTCCATACAATCTGATACATTTTATAGATGTTGTAAATCGGGATAATACCCTTCCACCCAGCGACATTTGCTTTTTTAAACAGAAACCATAATGAAATCACTTGAAGAATAAAAAGTGCAAATTGAATTAAAAAAAGGTAAAATTCAATACCTGCTAAGGACAAGAGAGCGTTAGACATATAAAAGCACCTCCATATAGAATATGCTAAACCATAATTTGTCGAGTGCCTCGACGGGCAAAATTAATGATTGTAGCGGCGAACTGTGTTCGCCATATTTCATAAATTGCGTTGCAATTTATGAAATGGGACGTCAGGGATGCCGCCCCCTACGGCAATACAGGAAACGTTACCTATATATCAACTTAAAATTCGGGCAACCGTTTTTACCAAAATAACCGTTTTTTCCACTCGATTTGCGTGTCGAGGCACTCGACAAATTATGGTTTATCTTAATAGCAAACTGTAATTTTAATTAATCAAGTTTAATAAAAGCAAAGTCGGGCTGACCAAAAACGATCAGCCCGACTTGTGTTTGCATATTGCGAGCCGATTTTTCGGCAAATTATTTCTTCATACCCTTGTATGATGTGTGCCAGATTTCCTTAGCATACTCTACAATAGCACGGTCTGATGAGAACTTGCCTGCATTAGCAACGTTCATCAGGCACTTCTTGCCGAATGCCTTTCTGTCTGCATAATCAGCGTTAGCCTTGATTTTTGCGTCAACATAAAGGGGAAGATCGTAGAGGAGGAAGTAGTGGTCGGCAACCTGCCAAGATGTACCCTTGAGGAGTGCATCGTGGAGTTCTCTGAAGCTGCCCTCGCCCTGAGCGCCGTCGTCGTCAAATGTGCCGTCGATAAGTGTATCGATAACTCTTCTGATTTCGGGGTTAGCGTCATAAAGAGCCTTGGGATTGTAGCCCTCTTTCTTAAGTCTTTCGATATCCTCAACTCTTGCGCCGAAGATGTACTCGTTCTCTTCACCTGCGCACTCTGCGATTTCGATGTTAGCACCGTCATATGTGCCGAGTGTAACCGCACCGTTGAGCATAAACTTCATATTACCTGTACCCGAAGCCTCAAGACCTGCTGTTGAAGTCTGCTCTGAAATATCAGCAGCAACAACAATCTTCTCAGCGTAAGATACGTTGTAGTTTGAAATGAAGTAAACCTGAAGTAAATCCTTTGTATCGGGGTCGTTGTTTACAAGGTTTGCAATCTCGTTGATGTACTTAATGATTGCCTTTGCTCTTGCGTAACCGGGAGCTGCCTTTGCACCGAAGATGAAGGTTGTGGGAGTCCAATTAGTGAGCTTCTTGTCCTTTAATCTGTAGTAGATTGTAAGAATTGAGAAAGCGTTTAAAAGCTGTCTCTTGTACTCGTGAAGACGCTTAACCTGAACATCGTAGATTGAATCAGGGTTGATGTCAAAGCCATCCATCTTCTTGATGTACTCGGCAAGCTGAACCTTCTTCTTCTTCTTGATGTTGTTGAACTTTGTGATTGTTCTTGCGTCCATACAGTCGTTGAGCTTTGAAATGAGTGAAAGGTCAGTAAGCCACTCGTCAGAGCCAACCTTCTCTGTGATAAGAGCAGAAAGCTCGGGGTTGCAAAGACCTAACCAACGGCGCTGTGTGATACCGTTTGTCTTGTTCTGGAATCTCTCGGGATATACCTGATACCACTCCTTAAGAACGTCGTCCTTGAGGATTTCTGTGTGGAGCTGTGCAACACCGTTTACATAAGTAGCGGCATATGTTGCAAGTCTTGCCATATGAACAACGTTGCCGTCGATAATGCGCATTTTAGCCTTCATTTCTTCGGGAACGCCCTTTGCAGTAAGCTCTTCCTGACATTTGTTGGCAATAAGAGTGATGATGTGGTAAATGTCGGGGATAACCTGAGTCATAAGGTCAGCAGGCCACTTTTCAAGAGCCTCGCCTAAAACTGTGTGGTTAGTGTATGAGCAGGTCTTTCTTGCAATTTCGAATGCCTCGTCAAAGTTAAAACCTTCGTTCTGGAGAAGTCTTACAAGCTCGGGAACGCAGGATACGGGGTGTGTATCGTTAAGCTGAATTGCGTTTTCTTTTGCAAAGAAGCTGAAATCTTTGCCGTGCTTTGCCTTGTAGCGGCGCATAATGTCCTGAAGTGAAGCTGAGCAGAAGAAATACTGCTGCTTTAAGCGGAGCACCTTGCCCTCGTACTTGTTATCGTTGGGATAAAGAACCTTTGAGATGTTCTCAGCGTCGTTCTTCTCCTTAACAGCTTTGTCGTACTGTGTGTCGTTGAAGGCAGTAAAGTCAAAATCGTTTACAGCCTCAGACTGCCACAGACGGAGTGTGTTGATGTTGTCTGTCTTGCAGCCGATAACAGCCATATCGTAGGGAACAGCCTTAACAGTCTGATCTTTGAAGGAAACTGTTACAGCCTCGTCCTCTTTTCTGATGCACCAGGGGTCTTCGAATCTCTGCCAGTTGTCGGCAACTTCTACCTGATAGCCGTCCTCGATAAGCTGCTTGAAAAGACCGTATTTATAGCGGATGCCGTAGCCGTCAAGCGGAACTTCCTGAGTTGCGGCACTGTCGAGATAGCAGGCTGCGAGTCTGCCGAGACCGCCGTTACCGAGAGCAGCGTCATCGATGTCCTCAAACACGTTGATGTCAACGCCCTTTTTCTTGAGCATTTTCTTAACGTCTTCAAGGATTCCGAGGCAGTAGAGGTTGTTGTACATCATTCTGCCCATAAGGAACTCTGCTGAGAAATAGTAAGCTCTGCGTTCGCTGTTGTGTTTAGCCTTGCTCTTTGCCCAGTTATCTGCAATTTCGCCCATAACAGCCTTGCCGAGAGAAAGATGAAGCTCGGAAGGAGTAAGCTCTTCAACCTTTTTGCAATACATAGACTGTGCTGTGAGTTCAAGCTTTTCCATAATATTACCCATTGTTTAGTCCTCCAGTCGTCCGCTATTTACAGACATTGTTTTTAATTTATCTGCAAGCTCTTCTGTGAGAGCATCGCTTTCGAGTCGCCACGTCCAGTTTCCGCCGAGAGTTGACGGAGTGTTCATTCTTGCGTCCTTGCCAAGACCTAAAATATCCTGCATAGGAACGATTGCCATTCCTGCCTTGCTTTCGTAAGCTACACGGATAAGTCCCCAGTTAAAGGGCTCGTCGTCAGGCATTTTGCAGTAGCTTCTTGCGTAAGCAATGTCGTCGGGTTTAGCCGTTTCAACCCAGCCCATAAGGGTGTCGTTGTCGTGAGTACCCGTATAAACTACGCAGTTTTCTGTATATTTATGCGGCAGGTAGTCGTTCTCCTCGCCGCTGTCAAAAGCAAATTCAAGAACCTTCATTCCCGGATAGCCTGTCTGCTCCATAAGCTCGGTTACGTCGGGAGTAAGAGTACCGAGGTCCTCTGCAACAATGTCAATCTTGCCGAGCTCTTCTTCCATCATATTGAAGAACTTGATTCTCGGACCTACAACCCATTCGCCGTTGATTGCGTTCTCGGCAGGGTACGGAATTGAATAGTAGCTTGCAAAAGCTCTGAAGTGGTCGATTCTTGTAATGTCATACAGCTTTGAAGCCGCCTTAATACGCTCAAACCACCACTCGTAATCTGTCTGCTCAAGGTAATCCCAGTCATAGAGGGGGTTACCCCAGAGCTGACCTGTTTCGGAGAAATAGTCGGGCGGACAGCCTGCAACTGCAATTGGGTCGCCGTCGTCATAGAGCTGGAACAGCTCGGGATTTGCCCAGGTGTCTGCGCTGTCCATTGCAACGTAGATAGGCATATCTCCCAGAATCTTAATTCCGAGTCCGTTTACGTATGCACGGAAGGACTCCCACTGCTCGTAGAACTTGAACTGAACGAACTTCCAGAAGTCAACCTCGTCCTTGAGCTTGCGCTCGTAACGCTTAACAGCCGTTTCTTCGTGCATTTTGATTTCTTCGTCGGGCCATTCTGTCCACGAAACCATATTAAAGCTCTTTTTAACAGCCATATAAAGCGCATAGTTTTTCAGCCACTTGCAGTTTTTGCGCTTGAATGACGAAAAGGCTTTCTGCTCGTCCTTGCTGAGCTTTTTAAAGTTGTTGTAAGCAATCTTCAAAACTTCAAATCTGCTGTTGTAAATTTTTTCGTAATCAACTTCGGCATTGTTACTGCCCCAGTCAAAACTTTCAATCTGCTCTTTGGTAACAAGACCTTCGTCGCAGAGAGTGTCGAGGTCAATCAGGTAGGGATTGCCTGCGTAGGTTGAAAAGGACTGGTACGGTGAATCGCCGTAGCTTGTCGGACCAACGGGGAGAATCTGCCAAACAGTCTGACCTGCCTTTTTGAGGAAGTCAGCGAATTTGCGAGCCTCTTTGCCGATGGTGCCGATTCCGTAGGGGGACGGAAGCGAAGTAATCGAGAGAAGAATACCTGCGCTTCTAGCCATAAAAATCAACTCCATTCTGACGGATATTAAATTTTAAACTCTGCAAAGTTTGGGCGCAATACGCCCCACAGCTTCACAGTATCAATATAATATTAGCACATAATAGTTTTTTTTACAAGTTTTTTTTAGAATTCTTACTTTATTATTACTTTGTTTTACATTTGCTCGTAAATAATGTTTAAAATTGTGAATAAAACCGCATCAGAAGTAAGTTTTCTGATGTAATTGCGAGCGTCAGCCCTGTTTGAGGCAAGGCTGAAATCCAGCTTTAATGCATAAGTTTTGTTTTTTGTACACACTCCGCAGTACACAAGACCGACGGGTTTTTCGGGAGTGCCGCCTGTCGGACCTGCGATTCCCGTTGTGCTGATTCCTATGTCGGCACCCGACAGCTTTTTTACGCCCTCAGCCATCTGAATTGCGGTTTCGGCAGAAACTGCGCCGAGGACGCTGAGCGTTTCCTCGCTTACGCCGAGAATTTTATGCTTGATTTCGTTTGAGTAGGAGCAGATTCCGCAGTCGAAAACCTCGCTTGAGCCGCTCACACGTGTTATGCGCTCGCTGACAAGTCCGCCTGTACAGCTTTCGGCGGTTGCGACTTTGAGCTTCTTTTTCATAAGCGTCAAAACGACGTTTTCCTGCAATGTGTCTGCGTTTAAATTGTTTTTTCGTAAAAGCTGGATTATATCTGTTTCATTCAGAGTTATCATTTAAATTACCCCTTTAAATTTACAATTTGTACATATGGGGACGTCTGGGAAGCCGTCCCCTACGGAAAGGTTTGTTTTCCTCTATAACTACGGTTAATTTGGTAAAGTTTGCTTTCCACTGCGGACACGGCACGCCGTGTCCCTACGATAGTACTGCAACTGTTTCCTGTATAGCCGTAGGGGACGGCATCCTTGACGTCCCGTTTCATAAATTGCAACGCAATTTATGAAATATGGCGAACATAGTTTGCTGATACAATAATATAATCTCTGCGGCAACGCCGCATATAAATTAATTCGGGAATTAAACTTTTGAATTATTCCAACCTATCCACTCGACCTTAATTGTTAATTTATTCCGTTGCGACGGGAGCAGATGCAGCGTAAACCTCATAGTCTGTCACCTTCCACTCATCCTTAAGCTCGTCCTTTACAGGGAAAACACGCAACAGCATTACGCTTTTTTCGCTGTCGGACTTATTTTCCTGCGTGCTCAGCGTAAAAATAAAGCCCTGGTACCAAAATGAATTGCTTAAATCAAACGTTGTGCGGTAGAAAATGTCCTGCAAAACGTCCAGACTGTCTGTCGGGAACTGACAGACTGCCGCCGCCATAACAGCAGATTTTTTGAGAATTTTATCGCTGTTGCTTGAATTTACGTCCTGTGCAACGAAGTTTGACATTGTTGTTCCGCACCCGATATTCAGAATTTTACCCGTCTGCACCTCAACCGTTGCGGTAAAGTTTGTGTCGGTTTCGTCATAGTAATAGTAGCGGATTTCAACGCCGTTAGTGTCGGTTTTTTCATCTCCGTTTACCTTCCACTTTTCCTTGTTGATTGCAAGAATTCCGTCTGTTTTTCTTGCAATTTCGTTGTACTTTTCGGTAAACTCAGCGAGCGTCAGCGTAAATCGCATACCGTTTACGTTGTCGCTTTCTTCAACGGCGTTTTCGTTTTTTGCTGAAAATATCTGATCGCCCGTTGCGATTTTTTCGGGCTGTTCAACGTCTATTGAATTATTGCTGTCATTACATCCGCAAAAAATTACGGTTGATATTATAAGAAAAGATATAATTAATTTTTTCATATTAATTGTTAATTCTTAGATTGTTATAACGATTAGGGCGGATAAAATCCGCCCTTATTTATTATTTATTTTCGTCTGTCGGTGTTTCCTGCTCTACAGAATTATCCTGTGCAGTTTCTTCCGTTTCATTCGGATTTTCGGAATTTTCTTCCTCCGATTCGTGTGGTGCACGTGCGATTGTAACTACTCTGTCGCCGTCGTTCACCTTCATAACGGTAACGCCCTTTGACGGACGTGAGCAAACTCTGATTGACTCTGCGGCAATTCTGATGATTATGCCCTCCTGCGAAATGATGATAATATCATCTTTTATGTCAACAACCTTGATTGCGGCAACGTCACCGTACTTTTCAACGTGGTAGTTTGTAAGTCCCTTGCCGCCTCGGCTCTGAATACGGTAATCGTCAGGACTTGAAAGTCTGCCGTAGCCTGTTTCGGAAACGGTCAGCACAAGTCCGCCCTCACGCACAACGCTCATTCCGACAACGCAGTCGCCCTCTTTGAGTTTGAGTGCCTTTACGCCTCTTGCCTGTCTGCCCATTTCACGTACGTCGGTTTCATTAAAGCGGATTGCAACACCCTTCTTGGTTGCAACGATAACCTGCTGATTGCCGTCGGTCATTCTTACCCACGCAAGCTCGTCGCCCTCGTTGAGCTCAAGCGCAATAAGTCCGCCCTTTCGTGCCGTATTGTACGCATTGAGTGCAATACGCTTGATGATGCCCTGCCTTGTTACCATAATAAGGTACTTATTCTCGTCAAATTCGGGCACTCTAATCATTGAGGTTACCTTTTCGTCGGGCGAAATCGGCAGAAGATTTGCAATATTAATGCCCTTTGACTGCCTTGAGCCTTCGGGAACCTCGTAGCATTTCAATCTGTAGACTCTGCCCTTGTCGGTGAAGAACAGCACGTAGTCGTGGGAATTGATGATGAACATTTCGGTTGCAACGTCCTCTTCACGGCGTGACATACCAGAAACACCTCTGCCTCCCCTGCGCTGAATCTTGTAGGTATCAACCGAGAGTCGCTTTACGTAGCCGAACTGTGTGAGTGTTAAAACGCACTCCTCCTGCGGAATGAGGTCCTCAATGTCAACCTCGCCGCTGACTGAGCAGATTTCGGTACGTCTGGGGTCGGCGTATTTATTTCTGATTGCAAGGAGCTCGTCCTTGACAATTTCAAGCTTTCTTGTTTCGCTTGCAAGGATGTCCGAAAATTCCTTGATTTTTGCCTGTAATGCAGCAATTTCGTCCTCAATCTTGGCACGCTCCATATTTGTGAGCTGTCCTAAACGCATCTGGACAATAGCCTGTGCCTGAACCTCGTCAAGACCGAAACGCTCCATAAGAGAAGCTCTTGCACTCTGCAAATCCTTGCTGTGTCTGATTATTTCGATTACTTCGTCGATAAAGTCGATTGCGATTTTAAGACCTTCGAGGATATGCGCTCTGTCCTGAGCCTTTTTTAAATCAAACTCGGTACGACGGCGGATTACGTCCTCCTGAAAATCTATGTAGCACCTGAGCATTTCCTTGAGCGTAAGAATTTTAGGCTCGCCTTCAACAATTGCAAGCATAATTGCGCCGAATGTCACCTGAAGCTGAGTAAATGAGAAAAGCTGATTAAGCACAATCTGAGGGGAAGCGTCACGCTTGATATCGATTTCAATGTGCATACCCTGACGGTCGGAGTGGTCCTCAATGTTAGAAATGCCCTCCATTTTCTTGTCCTTAACAAGCTCGGCAATATGCTCGATAAGCCTTGCCTTGTTGACCTGATACGGAAGCTCGGTAACAACAATCTTGAATCTGCCGTTCTTGCCCTCGACAATTTCCGTCTTTGCACGAACGGTAATTCTGCCCTTGCCGGTTGCGTAAGCGGCACGAATTCCGCTTCTGCCCATAATAATGCCGCCTGTCGGGAAGTCGGGACCCGGCATACACTCCATTAAGTCGGCAACCTCTGCGTCAGGATTGTCGATAAGCATACAGACTGCGTCAATTGTTTCACCAAGGTTGTGCGGAGGAATGTTGGTAGCCATACCAACGGCGATACCGCTTGAGCCGTTTACAAGAAGATTTGGGAAACGGCTGGGCAAAACAACAGGCTCCTTGAGTCGGTCGTCGTAGTTAGGGATAAAATCAACTGTGTCCTTGTCAATGTCGGTGAGCATATCCATAGAGATTTTGCTCATTCTCGCCTCTGTGTAACGGTAAGCGGCAGGCGGGTCGCCGTCGACAGAACCGAAGTTACCGTGACCGTCAACAAGCATATATCTCATTGAGAAGTCCTGAGCAAGTCTTACCATAGCGTCGTAAACGGAAGCGTCGCCGTGGGGGTGATACGCACCGAGCACAGAACCTACCGTATCGGCGCACTTGTGGTAGGGCTTTGACGGCTCAAGACCTCTTTCGTACATCGTGTAGAGAATACGTCTGTGAACAGGCTTTAAGCCGTCACGAACGTCGGGGAGCGCACGAGCAACGATTACGCTCATTGAGTAATCAAGAAAGCTCTTGCGCATTTCATTTTGCAAATCTACGTCAATAATTTTTGCATTATTCAATTGTTCATTGCGTTCATTATCCATTTTTTACCTCAAAATATAAATCAAAAATGTTTTATATTATTATTAATCTTCTCAAACAAATCGGGGAGTCTTTTTTTAACATTGCAGGGTCTGAAGGTTTTTGAGTCTACAAAGCCGTGCTCTGTTGAGCCGTAACCCAGCTCGGTTTCACTTCCGTCGGATTCAATGCGCTTTACCGTATAGGAAAACTCAATTCTTGCATATGTCATTGCCGTACACCACGTGCGGATAATCAGCTCGTCCTCGTAGCAGGCAGGTAATTTAAAATGGCAGTTGAGATTTCTCAGCGGAGTCATAACCCCTGCCTCTTCCATTTCGGTGTAGCTTGTGCCGAACATTTTTATATAATCAGTCCTGCCGACCTCGTACCAGACGGGATAATTTGAATGGTGCGCAATTCCCATTCTGTCGGTTTCAGCATATCTTACGGTGATTTTTGACCTTGAATGCATTTTCACAACCCCTTTTTAAGAATTGATGTTTTTTATAGCTTTGTATTTATTTTTACGTAGGAATAGACTTTATTGAGTGTGGAGAGTGGAGTTTGAAGTTTGGAGTTAAGGGTCGCTTCGCTCCGAATTTGTAATAGTGCGTTTTGTTTGGAAAGGTTTGTTTTCTAAACTAATTTTGTTATATCGTTAACGTTTAGTTTTTAGTGTAGGGAACAACCCCTGTGTTGTTCCTACATAAGTAAGATGCATTTCCGTTAGGAACGACACAGGGGTCGTTCCCTACATTTGTAAAAACATCTGCGGCAAAGCCGCATATAAATTAATTCAGGAGCTAAACTTTTTAATTATTACAACCTATCCACTCGACCTTAACTCCACACTCCAAACTCAAATATGCTCCACTCTGAATTAAACGTCCAGATTCTGAACGTATTTTGCGTTCTTTTCGATGAATTCTCTTCTCGGCTCCACCTTGTCGCCCATAAGGATTGTAAAGGTTTCGTCTGCGGCTTCGGCGTCGCTTAATTCAACTCTGAGCATAAGTCTTGTTTCGGGATTCATTGTTGTTTCCCAGAGCTGTTCGGAGTCCATTTCACCAAGACCTTTGTATCGCTGAATTTCGGTTTTGCCCTCAATCTGCGACAGAATCTGGTCACGCTCAATATCGGAATATGCGTACTTATGCTCCTTATTCTTCGTGATTCTGTAAAGCGGCGGCTGTGCAATATAAACGTGGCCGAGCTCTACAAGAGGACGCATATATCTGAAGAAGAATGTAAGCAAAAGCGTTCTGATGTGCGAGCCGTCAACGTCGGCATCCGCCATAATTATAACCTTGTCATATCTTAATTTTGAAATATCAAAATCGTCGCCGATACCCGTTCCGAGTGCGGTAATTACCGGCATAAGCTTGTCGTTGCCGTAAACTCTGTCAATTCTTGCCTTTTCAACGTTGAGCATTTTACCCCAGAGAGGAAGAATTGCCTGAATTCTTCTGTCACGTCCGCCCTTTGCAGAGCCGCCTGCAGAGTCACCCTCTACGATGAAAATTTCGGTTTCACTGCTGTCCCTTGACTGGCAGTCGGCAAGCTTGCCGGGGAGCTGAGCCGATTCAAGCGCAGACTTTCTTCTAACGCTCTCTCTTGCCTTTCTTGCGGCTTCTCTTGCCCTTGCGGATGCGAGCGACTTTTCAAAAATTGCCTTTGCAACAGCTGGATTTTCCTCAAGATAAACCGACAGCTTTTCACGCATCAGCTTATCAACCATTGTTCTTACCTCGGTGTTGCCGAGCTTTGCCTTGGTCTGACCTTCAAACTGCGCCTCTTTCAGTTTTACGCTGACTATCGCAGTCAGGCCTTCTCTTACGTCCTCACCGCTGAGGTTTTTATCGTTGTCCTTTAATTTGCCGAATTTGCGTGCGTAGTCGTTCATAACGTAGGTGAGCGCACGCTTGAAGCCCTCCTCGTGAGTACCTCCGTCTGTGGTGTGTATATTGTTGGCAAATGTTAAAATATTTTCGTTGTAGCTTTCGTTGTACTGCATTGCAATTTCAACTGCAATGGTATCATCATCATTCTTTGCAGCAAAGTAGATTACGTCGGGGTGAATAACCTCGAGCGAGCGTTTTTTGTGGATAAACTCGATAAAGCTCTTTATGCCGCCCTCGTAAACAAAGTTGTTTTTGATTATATTTTCAGTGTCACGCTCGTCACGAAGCTCGATATGCACGCCTGCGTTGAGGAATGCCTGTTCACGCAGACGTCTTTCAAGCACAGAATAATCGTAAACTGTAGTTTCCTTGAATACCTCGGGGTCAGCCTTGAAGCGAACCTCTGTTCCCTTAACATCTGACTTGCCGATTTTTTCAAGAGGAGTGATGATTTTTCCTCTTTCGTAACGCTGAAAATAAATGTCCTCACCGTCGCAGACCTTTACCTCGAGCCACTCGGAAAGTGCATTTACAACCGACGCACCAACGCCGTGCAGACCGCCCGAAACCTTGTAGCCGCCGCCGCCGAACTTACCGCCTGCGTGGAGCACGGTGAATACTACCGTAACGGCAGGAAGTCCTGTTTTGCTGTTAACGCCTACAGGAATACCACGTCCGTTGTCGGTTACTCTGATGATGTCGCCGTCCTCGATTACGACGTCGATTTTAGTGCAGTAGCCTGCAAGAGCCTCGTCGATTGAGTTATCAACAATTTCGTAAACAAGGTGATGAAGTCCTCTCGGACCTGTTGAGCCAATGTACATACCGGGGCGTTTTCTTACAGCTTCAAGACCTTCGAGAACCTGAATTTCATCAGCGCCGTATTCCTGCTCGACCTTTGTCATCTCGACCTTTGATTCATCGCTGAAATCCTCAATCTTTTCGGAATCGGCATTAAGCTCTTCCTTGTTGTTATTTTCAATTTTTTCAATCAATTCATTTACTTCATAAACTTCTTTATCCATACTTTACCTCCGACAGTGTATCACTGCACCCAATTAATTTAAGTCGGTTTCCCGATTCAAAAAAATAAATTATTCGTTGTTTTATATTGCAAAAATGCGGTTAAATTTTTACTTTTTAAATTCCGTAAAATACGGTATTAGAAAAAATCCTGCCGTTACTGCGATTATGTTCATAATAATCATTCCGATAAGGCTTGTACCTGCTATCATATACAGCGCCAGAACGTCAAAAATTGCAGTAATTAATACAATTATTAAAAATAAAATCAAAATTTTCTTTTTTGAAACTCTGAATTTTTTGCCGCAGTGGTAGCAAATACATTCTTTTTTGCTTAATTCTTTTTTAACGTCCCTGTATCTGTAAATCGTCTTACAGTGCGGACAAACGGGTAATTTAAACATACTTATCAGAATTTCCTGTTAGCCGAATATCTGTTGCCGTCGGGCTTTTTCGGCTCTTTTTCCTGCTGTTCGGGAATGTAGTGGCGTGTTCTTGTCATTTTCGCAGAGCTGTCTGAATGAATTTTCTTGAGCGGAACGTCGTCAGACGAATGTTTTTCGCTTACGTCCTTGATTACCGGAACGAAGCTTTCGCTGTTTTCGGCAGGCTTTTTAATCTCTGATGAATCAGACACAAGCTCGCCGTCCCTGAGCTTTTCTCTTGCAGCGTTGCGCTCAGCCTTAATCGTATTGAACACGTCGGAATTTATTTTAAAGCCTGAGCCTGTATCTGACGAAGCACCGAAGGTATAGCCTTCGTTTTCTTCAAGCTCGGAGGTCATAAGATTGTCGGAATATTCAATTCCTGCTTTTCTTGCCTCCATAGACTTTTTGTACTTTTTAAGCGGAACGAATTTTACAAATTTCGGAGAAATAACCGTAAAAATTATAAGCGGTAAGGCAACAAGCAGAATTCCGAAAGGGTTATGTGCAAGACCTGCAAAAATCCACCCTGCCATAATTGCAACGGAAATTAAAGCCGCAAAAGCAAAGGCAGGAATTACCTTGCGGTTAACCACAACCTTGCTTTCCTTTCCGCATCTTTCGCACACGTATTCAGCCTTCCTTCTGCTTGCGTATGCTGACGCATATGAAATTCGTTTTGAACAATAAGGACATTTCCTGTTTTTCATATATGTCACCTCTATGATAAAAAGCGATGTTATAATTTAAAAGTTTGTCTTTCCAAGCCTGAGCAACAGTGTTTTTGTTGAAAGCTGAGTAATATACACAACGGTTCTGCCTTGCTTTTCGCACACAACAAACGACTTCGGAAGTTCGTACGAAACGTTTACAACCTCGCCGTTTTTTTCGGCAGTTGCAAGGAAATCCCTCGTCTTTTTTGAAACGGTGCAGGCGTCAATGTCAAACATTGCAACAATGCTTTCGGTTGTGATAACCGTGTCCTGTCCAAGATGAAGATACATCAGCAGACCTCCCCGTTTTTAAGCAGAAAGATTTTTCCCTCTTTGAGCTGTTCTTTGTTTGACTTTTCGCAGCAGGTTATGAAAACCTGACATCCTTTAAGCTCGTTGAGCAGAAAATCCTGACGTTTTGAGTCAAGCTCGGAGAGCACGTCGTCGAGCAGAATAACAGGCTCCTCGCCCATTCTCTCCTTAAGCACAGACGCCTCGGCAAGCTTAAGTGATAAAACTGCGCTTCTCTGCTGTCCCTGCGAGCCGAAGGCTCTGGCGTTTTTGCCGTTTATCAGAATTTCAATATCATCCCTGTGCGGTCCGAAGTTGGTAACTCCTGTTCGGATATCTTCTTTTTTGTTGTCGTTAAGCTTTTTTCGGAATTTTTCCGCAATTTCTTCTGAGCTGTCGGACATTTCTGCGTCAATTGAGGAAATATATTTTATTTCCAGATTTTCGCTGTTTTTTGAAATTCCGTCGTGGTAGCTTTTTGCCCTCTGAGAGAGCATTTCAACATAGTCAATACGCTTTTTTATGAGCATTGCGCCGTTTAAAATAAGCGGCTCGTCCCAGACAGGCAATGTGTCCTCAAGCGACGGACGTCTGTAAATATCTTTTAAAAGCGAATTTCGCTGTAATAAAACTCTGTTGAATTTTGAGAGGATTACTGCGTTTTGCAGTTTTTCCCTGCAAATTGCGCTGTCAATGAAATTTCTTCTCTGCGAAGGTCCTCTCTTTATTAAATTTAGATGCTCGGGCGAAAACACAACTGCGCAGAATTTTTCAATCAGCGCCGCCGCAGATTTTTTTTCAACTCCGTTGATTTCGAGCTGTTTTTTGTTGCCGTTAAACAACAGCTTTGCAGTCTGCTCACGCTCCTGCCCGAAAAATCTCATTTCAAGCCTTGCAAAATTTTCTTCCCACCTGATAATTTCGCTGTCCTTTGAGGTTCTAAACGAATGTCCTCCGCAGAACAGCCAGATTGCCTCAAGCAGGTTTGTTTTTCCCTGAGCGTTGTCACCGTAGATGATATTAACGCCCTCGCAGGGCTGTATTATGTCATTTTTCAGATTTCTGTAATTTTCAAATTTTATTGCTAACACTTTCATACTTTGTAGGGAACGACTCTCCTCCGCTGTGAAATATTTACAATGGATATTTACTTGCGGACACGTCACGCCGTGTCCCTACGAAAAATTAGTTACGGTTGGTTTTGAATCATATAACTTCTAACTTCAAGCCGTCAAAAACTGCAAAGTCTCCGCTGCGCATCTTTTTTCCACGCATTGTGCAGACCTCGCCGTTCACCTCGACCTCGCCGTTCTGAATGACAACCTTTGCCATTCCGCCTGTGTCAACAGCTCCGCCGAGCTTTAATAAATCCTGCAACTTTATAAATTCGCTGTCAATTTTTATTTTCTCAGTTCTCATTTGCAAGCCTCATCGGAAGTACGAAGCATAAAAATGCGTCGCCCTTTACGGGTTTTATAATCATCGGAGCAGTAGGTCCATTTAAAATCAGCTTGATTTCGTCGGTATCTGTATTTTTCAAAGCGTCGAGCATATAGCGGTTGTTAAAGCCGATTTCAACCGATTCGCCGATTATCGGAACAGACAGCACGTCGCTTGCCTTACCGACAGCTGACGCACACGAAAGCTTGATTTCGTCGTCGGCAAAAATGCACCTTACGGGGCTTTGCACTCTGTCGTTATTTAAAAGCGACATTCTCTCGATTGCGTCAATGATACTTCTTGTATTCATCACGATTTCGGTTTTAGCCTCTTTCGGAATTGTTGTGTTGTAGTCGAGGAACGTGCCCTCGATAAGACGTGAAATAACACGGTAATTTCTCACCTTGAAGGTAATATGACGCTGACCGATGATGATTTCAACATTTTCTTCATCATCTGTTAAAAGTTTCAGAACTTCCTGCTGTGTCTTGCCCGGCACAACAAAGCTTGTTTTGCTTTCAGAGTCAACAGTTTCATTTCTGATAGCCATTCTGTAGCCGTCAACAGCTACAATTCTGAAATTGCCGTTCTCTATTTCGAACAGAGATCCTGTATAAATCGGCTTTGCAGTATTTTCACTGACTGCATAAACAGTCTGTCTAATCATCTCACGAAGGATTTTCGAACTTACGTTAATTCCGTCAGTCTGCTCAAAGCTCGGCAAATCGGGATATTCAACCGATGACATACCCACAATCTGGTAGTCAACGTGACCGCAGGTTATGTATGTTACCATTCTGTCGTCAGTTTCAATCATCACTATCTCTTCAGGTAAGCGGCGAACGATATCGAGAAACAGCTTTGCACTGACAACAATTTCACCCTCAGACTGAATTGTAGCCTCAATGTCGGTTGTGATTCCGATTTCAAGATTGTATCCGGAGATATTAAGTTTATTATCGTATGCTTTTATCAGTACGCCTTCAAGTGCAGGAAGAGCAGCTTTTGTAGTAACGGCTCTTGAAACATTTGATACTGCATTTGCAAGGTCGGTTCTTAAACACGAAATTTTCACGGCAGTTTTCTTCTCCTATCTTAATAATATTTATATTTTCGTAGTCGTAGTAGGTAATGTTAAAATATTGAAAAACCTGAAATTAAGGCTTGTACACTTAGTTTTTACGTCCACAATGCAAATTTTACAAATGTTTATAAACGCTAAACAATATTCAACAAATTTTTAACATTCAACAATGCGTTAATTTATGTTAGCGGAATGTTTATGAAAATGTTTATTTTAGCACGTTATATAAGTCGGATATGATTTAAAAATCGGTATCTTAGAAGTCAGACATTAAATCAAATGTAGGGAACGGTATTGACCGTTGAGGTAATCCCTAAGTTAGCTGTAGTACTGCGGAACAGTCAAGACTGTTTCCTATACTGAAAAATAAAATGATACCAATATATCAACTTAAAATTAGGGCAACCGTTTTTACCTGAATATCTGACTTTTCCGCTTAATTTGCCGGCGGTGGCACACCGCCGATTTGTGTGTCGAGGCACTCGACTCATCTGTCTCTGATATTCTTGATGGTGTCGTCAATGATTTCCTTGACCTTGCGGTCTTTTTCCATCATTTCCTGTACCTTTTTGAGCGTGTAGATAATCGTAGAATAGTGCCTGTTGCCGAACTCCTCACCGATTGCAACCATAGAAAGCGTTGTCAGCTCTCTTGTAACGTAAATTGCAATATGACGTGCGTTGCTGATATTTGCGCTCCTGTTTTTCTGCGAGCGGATTTCATCAGCTGAAACGCCGTAGGTTCTTGCAACCTCGTCAATGATTCTCTCAACCGTAACCTCGGGCGGAACGTCGTTGTTTAAGATGTCTACAATAACCTCCTGTACGGAAGAAATTGTCGGTTTTTCGTGATTTAAAAGCGACTTTGCCTTGAGCTTTTTAACAGTGCCCTCAAGCTGGCGGATATTTGATTTGATTTTTGAAGCGATATACTCGCATACCTCGTTTGACAAATCAATTTCAATAAGCTCAGCCTTGCGCTTAATAATTGCAATTCTCGTTTCAATATCAGGCGGCTGAATGTCGGCAATCAGGTCCTGCTCAAAGCGTGAACGCAGACGGTCGTCAAGCGTTTTGATTTCCTTGGGCGGACGGTCGGACGTGAGAACAATCTGCTTTTTTGCGTCGTAAAGTGCGTTGAAGGTGTGGAAAAATTCCTCCTGCGTACTCTCCCTGCCGCCGATAAACTGAACGTCATCGACAAGCAGAATGTCAGCCTGTCTGTATTTGTGTCTGAACTCGCTCATCTTTGCAAGGCGCAGAGATTCAATAAGGTCGTTTGTAAAATCATCGCCTTTTATGTAGCAGATAACCTTTGAGGGGTCGTTCTTCTTGATTTCATTGCCGATTGCGTAAAGCAGGTGGGTTTTGCCGAGTCCTGAGTTTCCCCAGAGAAACAGCGGGTTATATGCATGCGACGGGTTTGTTGCTACCGCAAGGCACGCAGCGTGGGCAAATTTATTTGACGAGCCGACAATGAATGTGTCAAAGGTGTATTCGTAATTTGTGTCCTTAACCTCTTCCTTGATTTCGGGAGCTTTTGTTTTATACTCCTCAACCTCTTCGGGGGTTTTAAATGAAACAATAAATTTATTTTGAAAAACAGCCTCAAAAGCCTCGTTCAAAAGCGGAATGTAACAGCGTGTTAAAGTCTGGCGGTGAAAATCGTTAGGAACAACCAGATATGCTGTGTTGCTTTCAAAGTCAAGCTCTAAAGGTTTGATTCTGCTAATCCATGTATTGTATGCGACGTCGGTTATTTTGGTTTTGCAGTAGGAGCAAATGACCTCCCAAGCGTCATCAAAAGAATCCATCAAATTCATACCTTCCTCTCATAAAATGCAGTCAGAATCTGCACATTTTTTAATTTCCGAATTTTATCCCATTATCAAAATACCATTCCATATAATTATACCTCAAAACCGCTGATAATGCAAGTATTTTAGTCCGTTTTTAGTCCTTTATATACTTCGGATTTCAGCTGTAATTTGTTATTTCGTGAGTAGGTAATTTTTCTGTATAACAGAAAGAAAAAACATAATTTAGCGGTGAGTTGACTCGCAAAAAAATTAAAAATTTCGGTCAAGCCTT
>DXYG01000015.1 GCA_019415925.1 Clostridiales bacterium | reverse complement strand
GTGTATAAGAGACAGCATCAGCACTATTGTTTTTCATTTTCTCTCCTCCTTTGTTGATTTGATTATACACTAAAAGCGTAAAAAATTCAATACTTTTTTAAAATATTTTCGTTTTTAGCTTGACATTACGCTAAAAGCGTGATATTATAATAGCGAACCAATGATAAAGGAGGTGCAATAAAAATGAATTATCCAAAAATTACTTTGGCAGCGGCAAGAGTAAATGCAGGCTATTCACAAAAAGAAGCGGCTAAAAAGCTGAATATTTCTAATAAAACTCTGTTTAATTACGAAACAGGCGAGCAGGTACCGGATTGGGAAATGGTTCATAAAATAGAATCACTTTATGACTTCCCTGCCGATTTTATTTTTTTTGGCTCTGCATTACGCTTAAAGCGTGGTAATAACAAACCAGCGTAGGAGAAAGGCAGGTGAAAACGGTGGCTAAACTTAAACTTATTGACACAAAGGACAAATTTCTGCTTGAAATTGACGGCAACGAGATTCCGTATGTGACAAGCTATCAGATTACACGCACGGTGGGCGAGGTTGTCCTGCTCAAGCTTGCATTAAGCGTTTCGGACGTTGACAGCATTGAAATTGTGTCCGACAAAATCGAAACATCATAGAAAGAGGTGAGATTATGCCGAGAGAAAAACCTTTGTTCAGAGTCAATCTTGACCGACTGGATGAAAAGTTTCCTGACAGCGAAGTACTGTCATATCAGCAGATTGCCGATTATATTAATAAGTCTTTATCAACAGTAAAAAGGAAATTTACTTATAACAAAAAAATTGGCGGCGTTGCAAAAGCTACTGTCGCCAGAGCATTAAGTGAGGAGTGATATCAATGAAATTAAGACATTTTCCAACAAAGCGCAAGCTGAAAGAGAAAATCAAAAAATTAGAGATTGATGTAAGGTACTTTAGAAATGCGCTTGAAACCGAAAGAACAGGTAAGGATTTATACTTAAGTGAGCTGAATCAGTATAAGCGGGAAAACGAGCAACTTTTAGCAATAATTTCCGCATTGACTGATAAATATTCGAACAAAGACGAGCAGTCAGGCTTTACCTGCGTGGGCGTGACGGAGGTGGAAGTATGAGTAATAAAAAAAGTGCCTGTGACACTGCAACTGCCACAAGCACAAAGAAAAATATTTCCAATTCAATTATATCTTCTGCAAAAGAAAAAATCAATAGCTTAACATCAAAAAAATTCAATAATCCAAAATACAAGGCAATTCTTGAACCTGTCAAGAAAATGCTTACGGAGTTTTCAGAACAGCAGGAGGAATTCGCAAGAGCCGTTGCAGATGTAAAGGACCTTGAAAAGCTGATTGGCGATGTCGGCAGAGCACTTCCAAATGCAGTTTCTGACCTTGATGTTTATCAGCAGGTAGTCGAGAAGATTTTTCCCGGTGCAAAGGTTACGTTCAGTATGCAGATACATATGTCTGAATATGAGCTCGAGGAACAGCCGGCGGAAGTAACTGCAACACCGACAGCACCGGCTCCGGTAACATTCGACCTCGGCAGTCTTATGGATTGGTAGGTGATGATATGATTGCCTATCCCGAAAGCCTGCTCTGGGATTTGCCCCGGATTACCGCTGAATATGAACTTCTGATTGAGCCGTACTTTCCGCAGTATGCTTTTTACGAAAACAAAGGCAAGAAGAAATGCGACTACTTCTGCACAAGGTGTCACTGTTGGCACTGTAATGAGCCGTTCAAGCTTTGTCACAATGAATACTTTACTTGCCGTCATTGCGGCGAGGAAGTCAAAGCAAAGGCTTTACATTTCGGCAGAAACAGTCTTGAACGCTCACGTAAATTCGGATTGTGTTTTGCAGTTGACGGAGACTTTTACATAAGGTTTGTTACGGCTCATCAGCGTTTCAGCAATAATACATACAACGAAAATCCCGCTGAAATGTCACCTGAATACACATTCAGCAACGAATATCTTTATGTTTACCGTCAACACGCAATGCAGAGGTTTACATACGACCCTTGGAAAAAGAGATTTAAGCCTTTGAAAAGCGACGGAATTATTCCCTCAACTCCGCAGGGCTATGGCTGGTATTGGGGAGCAAGTGAGAAAGCAATTTTTAACGGTTGGGATAATACGGCGCTCATAAATTTTGACTGCATTTCAAATACAAATCTCAGATACTCCTGTGCGGAAAGCTTCGTTGACGCATATAACACTCAAACCGTTTTGAAATGGCTTAACATTTATGTCCGTCATAATAACGCCGAGTATCTGATTAAAGGCGGATTTGAGAATATTGCGAAAATGCTTGTATCGGGTGATATAGGATTGAGAGAAATCCGTTGGAAAGAAAACAACCTGCTTAAAATGCTTGGCTGCCGTAAATGTGATATAGGATATTTCAGTGAGTTCAGTGCAGCGGAAATTGACTTGTACAGAAAGGTCCTGAAAGAAAATCCGAATATTCAGAATGCAGGTGAATTTACAGTAAATTTAATTAAGCTCGGCAGAGAAGCTGTAAAGAAAGTCCATAGCTGCGGTATCAGCTTTAAGCAGATTGTAAAATACGGAAAGAACCGGGAAAGGGTTTTGCTCTGGAGAGATTATTTAAGCTTGTGCAGCAGACTTCCCGATGGTATTCAGGAGCTTATGCCTCCTAACCTTGAACAGGCTCACGACAGAGCAAGCGAACAGGTGAAGTATTACACCGACAGACACGAGGCGGAGCTTATTGCAGAGAAAGCCGAAAAGTTCAAGCCTCTGCTTATGAATACTGATAATCTTATAATGCTTGCACCTCGTTCGGGCGAAGAAATCATCTCGGAGGGAAGAATTCTCAAGCACTGCGTCGGCGGATATGTTCGCCGTCACGCACAAGGGGATACGGTAATTCTGTTTATCCGTCATAAGGATGAGCCGCTTACTCCGTATTTCACGATTGAGGTTAATCCGCAAACGCTTGAAATTGTGCAGTGTCACGGCTATAAAAACGAGAGGGAGAGCAATAAAGTAAAGCCGCCCGAAATCGTTGAATTTGAAAAGCAATACAGTAAATTCTTGGAGGATATTAAAAATGTCAGAAATAACAGTAAGCGAACAGCATAAACAGGCTGTGGAGCTTCATCAGAAAATAATCGTCAGCGCAAACCTTGCACAGCAGAACATCTGGGATATGTGCACAGGGCTTAAGCAAATGCGTGACGACAAGCTTTATAAAGAGCTTGGATATGCAAATTTCGGTGATTATTGCGAGAATGAAGTCGGAATGAAACGCAGTAACGCCTACAATTATATTTCTATTGTAGAAAAAATAAATCAGGAAAATGTCCAATCGATTGGACAAATTGGAATGACTAAACTTTCCTTACTTGCCACTATCAGCGAGCAGGAACAGAGCGAAATTGCCGAAAAAATCGACCTTGAAAACACAACGGTTAAACAGCTCAAAGCCGAGATTGAAAAACTTAAAAGCGAAAATCACGAAAAAAAGAGCAAACTTTCAACATCTGAATGGCAACGGCTTGACGCTGAAAACAGGCTTAAAGGCGTAAGAGAGCATAATTCGCTTCTTGAACAGCAACTCAGAGCGGCGAGAGGAAAAACAAAGGAGCTTACCGAAAGAGTAGAAGAGCTTGAAAGCCGTCCAATTGAGGTAGCCGTTGCCGAGCCGAGCGATAACGAACGCAGATTGCAGGAAACAATCAAGTCGCTTGAGCGTGAGAATATCAGGCATTATGACGAGCTTGAAGCGCAGTATCGTGAGGACGAAAAAGCCGTCAGGGAAATGCTTGAAAAGGAAAAGCAGGAGGCACTTGCAAAGCTGACGGCGGAGTATGAGGACAAGCTCAAGGCTGTTCAGACTTCCTCGGAAACTGACGACAAGGACGTTTTCAAGGCGTATTTTTCGGTAGCGTACGACAGCTTTTGCCGTATGCTCGAATTTGCAAAGCAGTCGGCTGACAAGGAATTCTTTAAGGGCAAAATCAAAAATCTGATTAACAGCCTTGCAACACAGAATATCAATCTTTAAGGAGGACAACGAAATGAAGCTTTATGAACTTACATCACTTTTTTCCGAACTGTTTTCGCAGTTTGATTATATTAACGAATACGAGCCCGACACCAACGCCGACGGTCAGCCGATAGACGGTGACGGCAATATCATTGAAAATGTTGACGCATACAAGGACAAAATGCTTTCGGCTTGGTTTGACACGCTTGAGGGAATCGAGGGCGAGTTTGACGAAAAGGCTGAAAACATAGCCGTTTACATCAAACAGCTTAAAGCCGAAGCCGAAATGCTCAAATCAGAAAAGTTGTCCATTGCAAAAAGACAGGCACAAAAAGAGAAATCAGCTGAAAGACTTACAACCTATCTGCTCAATTCCATGCAGGAGCTCGGCAGAAAGAAGATTGATATGCCGAAGGCAGTTATAAGCACAAGAAACAACGCTCCGAGCCTTGTCATTGATGATGAGCTTTCATTCATTGACTGGGCGCAAAAAAATAATGATGACCTTCTTGAATATGAACTGCCCAAAATCAAGAAAAATGACACCAAAGCTCTTTACAAAAGAGGCGAAAAAGTGCCGTTCGTACATTTGGAACAAAAAACATCTTTAATAATTAAGTGAGGTTAATATGATTAATTTTACAGAAGTTACAAGGGCAAAATCAAAGGCGAGAATTGCCGTAACGGGTCCGAGCGGTTCAGGCAAAACACTTTCAAGCCTTTATCTTGCATACGGACTGACTAACGACTGGTCAAAAATCGCCTTGATTGATACCGAGCACGAAAGAGGAAGATTTTACGCTAAAAGGTCAGACCTCAACACAGGCGAGTTTCTATATGCGTCAATGATTCCGCCTTACACACCCGACAAATACATTGACTACGTTAAATCCGCCGCAGAAATTGTAGGAAGTGACGGCGTCGTAATCGTTGACAGCTTTTCGCATTGCTGGGACAACGAGGGCGGAGTGCTTGACATAAAGTCGCAGATTGCAAAACAGCAGGGCAAAAATGACTATACTGCGTGGGATGAAGCTGGCAAGATTCAGAACAATCTTGTGAATACGATTCTTTCGGTTGACTGCCACACTATTGTTACAATGCGCACCAAAATGGCGTATGCAATGGAAGTGAACGACAGAGGTAAGACCGTTCCCGTAAAAATCGGACTTGCTCCCGTTCAGCGTGATAATACCGAGTACGAATTTGATATGTGCTTTCAGCTTGACCGCAGCCACGTTGCCTGTCTTTCAAAGGATACAACATTTCTGGACAATTGGAGCGGTGTTATCACTCCCGAGCTTGGCAGTCAGCTTGGCGAATGGCTTTCAAAGGGTGCAGAGCCGCCGAGATGTTCGGAGTGCGGAAGCGTTATAATGTCGGACGGAAAAAGAACAGTTCAGCAGATTATTGATGGCACCACCAAAAATTACGGCAAGGTACTCTGTATGCACTGCGTAACAAAGCTTGTCCAGAAGAGAAAGGAAAAGCAGAATGCAGCTCCGTCCATATCAGAATGACCTTGTTGAACAGGTGCGGCAGGCTTGGCGTGAGGGTTACAAGGCTCCTTGTATTGTCCTCGGGTGCGGAGGCGGAAAGTCCTGCATTGTTGCAGAAATTGCAAGACGAACAACGTGGAACGGCAAGCGTGTGCTGTTCCTCGTCCACCGCAAGGAGCTTGTCGACCAGATTTTCCGCACCTTTGTCCGCTGGGGCGTGCTAATGGACTTGTGCCAGATTGGTATGGTACAGACGTTTACAAGACGGCTCAAAAAGCTTGCAAAGCCTGCACTTATTATCACCGATGAAAATCATCACAGCGTTGCGCAGAGCTATAAGCGGATTTACGAGTATTTCAGCGACGTACCACGTGTGGGAGTAACTGCAACGCCTGTCAGATTAAACGGTGACGGCTTGTGTGACGTCAACGACAAGCTGATTGTAGGAGTAAGCACAAAGTGGTTGATTGAGAACAACTGTCTTGCACCCTATGACTACTACGCTCCGAGTGTTGCCGATTTGACAGGCTTGCATACTAAAATGGGCGAATATGTCACCGCCGATATTGAAAAGGCTATGATAAAAAACACCGTATTCGGTGACGTGATTAAGTATTACAGACAGCTTGCAGACGGTAAAAAAGCCGTCTGTTACTGTTCCTCGGTAAAGCACAGCACAGCGACTGCAAAGGCTTTCTGCGAGGCAGGAATAAAAGCCGTTCATATAGACGGCAACACTCCAAAAGCTGAACGCAATAGAATAATTAACGATTTCCGCAAGGGTGAAATAACAATCCTCTGTAATGTCGATTTGATAAGCGAGGGATTTGACGTTCCCGACTGCGAGTGTACAATTCTGCTCCGACCTACGCACAGCCTTACGCTATATATTCAGCAGTCAATGCGGTGTATGCGTTACCGTCCCGGCAAGAGGGCAATAATAATTGACCACGTAGGTAATTACGCAAGGCACGGTATGCCGGACGACGACAGGGAATGGAGCCTTGAAAAGAAGAAAAGGCAGAGCGTGAAGAAGTTGGAGGAACAGCAGGGAAAAAAGGTCAGACAATGCCCCGAATGTTTCTTCACCTTTGCCGCTCCGCCGCCCGGTACAAAGGCAGTTTGTCCGCACTGCGGTTATGTTTTTCCTACAGCCGAAAGGCAGGTAGATACGGATATAACTGCCGAGCTTATAAAGGTTGAAGGCTTTAAGCTTGACCTGAAAACACCCGACGACTGCCACAGCTATGAGGACTTGCTTGACTACGCAGAAAAGCACGGCTACAAAACAGGCTGGGCATATTATCAGGCGAAAAGGAGGGGAATGATAGCTTGACAGACGAACACAGAATACAGAACGAAATCCGCCTTGCGGTAGCTCCGTACTGCGATATTTTCCGCATAAATGTAGGACAGGGATATACAAAGGACGGCAGATTTTTCAGTACCGGAGTGCCGAAAGGCTTTTCAGACCTATTCGGAGTTCGCAAGTCTGACGGCAAGGCTGTTTTTATCGAGGTCAAAACGCCGACAGGCAGAGCAACCGAAAAGCAGTACAATTTTATTCAGATGATGAAGCTCAACGGCGCAATTGCGGGAATATGCCGCAGTGCCGAGGAAGCAATTAAATTAGTAACAAAGGAGTAAAATTATGGGATTTAAAGCAAATCAGAGTGAAGCAACACAGCAGAGCAGTATCAAACCCGAGGGCGATTATGAGTGCTTAATTACTAAAATCAGTGAAAGAAAATATACCAAAAATGAAAATGGTGTTGACGTTGAAAAATGCTGTCTTAATATAGCAATGGTTATCCGAAACGATATTCAGCAGAATTATAAAAACTCATATATTTTCCATACGTTGTGGAAACGCAAGGAGCCTACCGAGGCGGACAAGCAGGTCAACGGCTACGGCTTCGGTCAGGTTATGGCACTCGGAAAAGCCGCAGGACTTCCCGACGGAAAGGAGTACGACAGCTTACAGCAGTTCTGCGAGGAGCTTGTAAGCAAGCCTTTGAGAGTTACAATCAAGCACGAGGAATACAACGGCAAAACGCAGGAACGTGTAAGCTGGCTCAATCCTACAAAATTCCCCGAGGTAAACCATATTTCAAAGCCGAAAGCTGTCAGTAATGATACATATGCCGCTCCTCAGCAGAGCTTTGCTTCTTCGACTTCGACAATACAACAGGGATTTACCGATATGCCGCTTGACGATGATTTACCGTTTTAATTTAAAAGTTTTTCGGAAATTGCACTGATTTATGCAATTTTTTCTTAAAATCTGCGTATAAGTGAAATCCAATTATAAGGAGGTAAACAATGGGTTTTAAAAATTATGATAAATACAGTGCAATTCCGCAGGAGCTTAAAGCGTTAAACAACTGGGTGTGCTGGCTTGCTTCACCCGATGAAAAGTCGCACAGCGGAATTAAAAAGACGCCGATAAATCCGAGAACAGGTAATATGGCGCAGTCGAACAATCCCGATACTTGGACGGATTTTGAAACCGCCGTCAGGACTTCTGTGAATTTCAGCGGTATAGGCTTTATGTTCTCAAATTCGCCGTACTTCGGTGTTGACCTTGATGATATGCCGCAGGATATTGAAAGCTTTAAAAACGGCGGTACCGACAACATTGTCAGCGAGTTTGTGAACACTCTGCAATCCTACACAGAATACTCGCAGAGCGGAAACGGCGTTCATATTATCTGCAAGGGCGTACTTCCCGAGGGCAGACGTAAAAATAAAATAGATAACGTCGGCGGCTTTGAAATGTACGATACAGGCAGATTTTTTATTATGACGGGTAACTACTGCTCCGAATATGCAGATATAAACGAGTGTACCGAAAGCGTTAAGCCTCTCCATTCAAAATATCTCGGCAAGCCGTCACAGCCTGCACCGATAAGGCAACAGCCGAAAGCAGTCTGTCTGAACACCGCTGATGAAATCGTAAGAGCCGCCTGCAACGCAAAGAACGGCAGTTTGTTCCGTACCTTATACAGCGGTGATATTTCTTCCTACGGCTCACACAGCGAGGCGGATATGGCATTTTGTAATATGCTTGCATTCTGGACAGGCTGTGACGCCGACAAAATGGACGCAATTTTCCGCCAGTCAGGTCTTATGCGTGACAAGTGGGACAGAAAGCAGAGCGGCTCAACCTACGGAATCATTACAATTCAAAAGGCGATTTCCGGCTGTACCAACGTGTATTCGCCCAAGCAGACAAGCTATGAAATTTCAATCGGAGGTACGTCAATCAGTGCAGTAAAGGACGACGGAAAAATCCGTTCCTACACCTTTGACGATATGGGTAATGCGCAGAGATTTGTCGACCTTTTCGGCGAGCGTGTGCGCTACTGTTACACAGAGAAAAGCTGGTATTACTACAACGGCGTAAAGTGGAGCGTTGATAACCTCGGGATGGTTCAGAAGATGGCAGACAAGAGCGTTGAGGCTATGAAAGCCGAGGCAAAGCTTTATGCCGAAGCTGACGAGCAGAGCGGCGGAGATATGGCAAAGGCTTTTGAAAAGCATATGAAGCTAAGTCGCTCCAATAAGTCAAAGAAAGCAATGCTATCCGAAGCCGAGCACCATATTCCGGTCTTGCCTGCGCAGATGGATAAGTATAGAATGGCTCTCAATACGCCGAGCGGAATAATCAACCTAAAAAGCGGTGAGGTAAGGGAGCACAACAGCGAGTATTACTTTACAAAAGCAACCTCTGTTGAGTGCGCCGAAACTGCCGACTGTCCGTTGTGGCTTAAATTCCTTGACGATATTTTCGCCGGAGATAAGGATTTGATACGCTATATTCAGAAAGCAGTCGGCTACAGTCTGACAGGCTCAACAGCGGAGCAATGCGCATTCTTCCTTTACGGAACAGGCAGAAACGGCAAATCAACCTTTATTGACGTTATACGTGCCGTTCTCGGCGACTATGCGGCGAATATTCAGCCTGAAACTATAATGGTGAGGAGCAGTCAGAGCAGTGCCGTAAACAGCGATATTGCACGTTTAAAGGGAGCAAGGCTTGTTACTTCCGTAGAACCGAACGAGGGTGTACGGCTTAACGAGGGACTGTTAAAACAGCTTACAGGCGACGACACCGTAACTGCACGAAAGCTCTACAGCGCAGAATTTGAGTTCAAGCCCGAGTTCAAGCTGTGGATGGCTACAAATCATAAGCCTGTCATCAGGGGAACAGATACAGGCATATGGCGTAGAATACATATGATTCCGTTTGAGGTGCAGATTCCCGAAAGCAAGGTAGACAAGGACCTTGTAAGCAAGCTGAAAAAGGAACTGCCTGCAATATTCAAGTGGTGCATTGACGGTTGTCTTTTATGGCAGAAAGAGGGGCTGAAAATGCCTGCCGCCGTTCTTGCAATGGTGAGAGAGTACAGACGTGAAATGGACGTTATTTCCGCATTTATTGAGGATAAGTGCGAAATCGGCGGAAGCGTTCAGGCGAGCACTCTTTATATGGCTTATGTCAACTGGGCGAACGCAAACAACGAGTATTGTATGTCAAACACGAAATTCGGAACGGAAATTGCAAAGAGATTTGAAAAAGTCAAGGGTAAGAAGTGCAACTATTTCAACGGAATTTCACTTGTTAATGAATAAAGCGGTGGAGGGTAGTGGAGGGTTTGAGGGTTTTATAAACCTTTCGCATAAGAAAAAAATAAAATATATTTATATATAGTAAGAGGTTTTTTAAAATGCCCGAAACCCTCCAACACCCTCCACCAAAGGAGTTTTTATGAAATACAATTTCAATGATTCACAGGAGTTTGCAAGGCTTGAAGACAAGGCTATTGACGGACAGCTTGACTATAATGACTTTCCTCCTGCCGAGTATAAATACTTTTCAAAGCTTGCAAGGCTCGGATATAACAACAGGCATAAAGGCTGGGATATAAAAATCTGTCTTGAATGGCAGGAAAAATTCAAGTCCGATTACAAAGCCGAGCGTGACGACTACGACAGATACTACCTACTATCAAAACGCATACAGGATAACATAATGCGTTCGGCGGACTTGGTAAGGCAGATGTACAAATCCGACAGTCGGGAAGAGATTATAAACCTCGCCCTGAAAACAATAGAGTGCCTGACAAACGAAAACGGATTCGAGGACAGGATAAGCGAGAGAATTAAATCTATTAAGGAGGATAAAAATGCGAGAAATATTATTTAGAGGTCAAACTCGAAAAAAAGGAGAGAAAGTTAGATTAGACGGTTCTCCTATTAACTCAAATTGGGTTTATGGAGGTATTTTCCCAAATAACAAAGGTGGAGATTTTGCTATTATTTATCAGCAAGAGCCAACGATTGAAAAATTTACAGTTTATGCTGATACCGTCGGACAGTACACAGGCTTGACCGACAAGAACGGCAAGAAGATTTTTGAGGGGGATATACTCAAATGTCACGATAACCCGAAAGACCTTGTGAAAGTTGTTTTTGGCGAATTCGGCGTAGTTGATACTGATACAGAATGCCCGGTTGATACAGTTATCGGGTGGCATTATGAAGTCATTCCGACTGATGAATTAAGCACATTAGAACCGTTCTGCTTGTCAATGCCTCTTACGAAATCATATATCGAATATTGTTATATGGAAGTAATCGGCAATATCCACGACAATCCCGAATTAATTAATCAGGAGGTCTGACAATGGCAAGTTGTAAGGATTGTATTCATTATGAAGCGTGCGATGTTTCATCTGTATATTTCGGGGATACAGTAGGAAGCGAAAAGTTTAGGGAATATGAAAAGCGCACTGAAGTTGAGCGTGATTGTGAGCAATTCAAAGACCGCAACAGATTTGTGTATTTGCCTTGTAAGGTAGGAGATACGGTTTATTACATAACAGGACTTTCTCGTAAATACATCAAATCAGCAAATGTAAATGAGATTGTAATTAACTGCAATGGAATAAGTGATTTATTTGTATCAAATGATACGGTAAATTTTGAAAATTCTTTTGACGTATTTTATCTTACCCGTGAAGAAGCCGAGAGGGTGTTGAACAGTTCAGAAAAATCGAACAGTTGAAAGGAGAATTAAAATGGCAGAAAATGTACTTGAACGTATGAATAGAATCGGCGCAGATAGAAAAATTGCCGATTTTAAAATCAAGCAAAAAGAAGATTATGATTTTAAAGTCAATTATGCTCGTATCAGAGCGTGGGAATTTTATAACGAATGTGCAAAACGTGATTTAAACGTCCACGTATCAGTCGGAGGACTTGACAGCATAACGTTACTTTTGTTTTTAAGGTCAATCGGCATTGACGCTCCCGGAATAAGCGTGTCGTATCTCGAGGATAAAAGCATTATGGCAGTACATAAAAAACTCGGAGTTGTAAGCTTAAAGCCTACGAATAAGGCTGACGGCACGCCTTGGAAAAAAACCGAGATACTGCAAGAGTTTGGATTTCCGGTCTTGTCAAAAGAAATTGCCGGCAAAATTGAAACTCTGCAACACCCGACAGAGAAGAATAAGACAGTCAGATACGCTATCATCACAGGCGAAACAGGTGCTTACGGAGGTTATCAGAAAAACAGCCGAATGAAGATGTCACAGAAATGGCTTGAAAAGTTCGGCGGTTACGAGAATGAAAATGAGGGCGTTAATTATGACACTCCGAATTTTAAAGTATCATCGAAGTGCTGTTACTATCTCAAAGAAAAACCTTGCGACGATTGGGCGAAAGAACATAACAGCGTACCTTATCTTGGACTTATGGCTTCCGAGGGCGGCAGACGTGCTAAGTCGCTTATGATTAACGGCTGTAATTATTTTGGCAAGTCAACAATCAGATCTGCTCCGTTTGCTATTTTTAACAGACAGGATATTTTACAACTTGCACTTGACTTAAATGTACCTGTCCCAGAAATTTACGGAACAATTGAGCGCAAAGAGGACGGCACAATTTACACTACAAAGGCACAGCGGACAGGCTGTAGTATGTGCGGATTTGGTGTTCATATGGAAAAACGCCCACACAGATTTGATTTGCTGAAAGAGCGAAATCCTAAAGAGTGGGAGTATTGGATGTATAACTGCTGTACCGATGAGAACGGTGAAAAATATGGTTGGGCAAGAGTACTTGACTATATCGGAGTAGGTTATTGAGGAGCGTGAAAACAATGGCTGAAAAAGAATACATAGAGCGTGAAGCCATAGAAGTATTAGCTGAAGACAGGCTATCATCTTACCACGATAAGTTAGTAATGGAACTACTATTTGGTAATGATTTTAGCGGGACTTTTATTTATCGCTTACGGAGCTTTTATAATCATACTTGCCTACAAGCTCTCTGATTAATTTACACTCCGCTCTGCTCGGCGGTTATCAAATACACGTTTTATAGTTGCAAATTGACCCTCGGTGCGGCGGGGGGCAGGAGGTGTGATAATGGCGTCTTGGAATGAAGCATATGCTTTATGTCCTTTTTATAATACAGATGATAAGAATATAATTATCTGCGAAGCTATGCTGAACAAGTGCAGTAAAGTTAAACAATGCTTTAATTCAAGCACTGACAAGCAGAAATATTTACTGAGCTTTTGCAATAAGGACTACACAAGATGTCCGTATTATAAAGCTCTGAACGAAATTAAATACAAAAGCAATTGATTCCGAATCCTTTGTGGTTCGGAATTTTTTTGCTTTGTTAGAAATACAGAATTTTAAAAGCTACAATTAATAAAGAGCATAGGAGGTGACGACGGTGGCAAAAGGAAAATATCAAAAATGGCTTGAGCCTGAAAATCTTATTCTGCTTGAGGGTTGGGCAAGGGACGGCTTGACCGATGAACAGATTGCTAAAAATATGGGTATCACTCGAAAAACATTAGCAGAATGGAAATGTAAGTATAGTGACATAGGTGACACCTTAAAAAAGGGTAAAGAAGTAGTTGATATTGAGGTCGAAAACGCATTACTCAAGAGAGCGTTAGGTTATCGCTATGATGAAATTACGCTTGAAGACGGGATTGAAATAAAAAGAGTAACTAAAGAAGTTGTGCCTGATACCACCGCTCAAATCTTCTGGCTTAAGAACCGTCGTCCTGACAAATGGCGTGACAAGCAGAAAGATGATAACGATATGGATAAGCGTATAACTGTCGTGCTTGAGGGAGATTCGGAGGCGTTTGCCGAATGATTCTGAATTTAGGCTCTCCGTCTGCAAAGCAAAAGCAGTTTTTAACCGACAAGCACAGATATGTTGCATACGGCGGCGCACGAGGCGGTGGAAAGTCTTGGAGTGTTCAGCGCAAAGCAATTCTCTTGTGTCTGAAATGGGCGGGAATTAAGGTCCTGATTGTCCGCAGAACGTATGCAGAGTTGCAGAACAACCATATAAACGTGCTTATTCCTCTGCTTTACGGTATTGCAAAGTACAATCGCTCCGACAAGATGTTTACGTTCCCGACCGGCTCTACGATTAAATTCGGTTACTGCGCAACCGACGCCGATTTGGGACAGTATCAAGGCAGCGAATATGACGTTATTTTCATCGACGAGGCTTGCTTACTGTCGGAGTATCAGATACAGCAGATTACAGCCTGCAACAGAGGTGTAAACAACTTCCCGAAGCGTATTTACTACACTCTCAACCCCGGAGGACAGTCACACGGATATTTCAAACGCTTGTTTGTGGACAGAAAATTCAACGGTGACGAGGATCCGAACGATTACAGTTTTATTCAGTCACTTGTTACTGACAACAAGGCTTTAATGGAAAGTCAGCCCGAATATATAAAACAGCTAAAGAACCTGCCGCCAAAGCTCCGAGAGGCTTGGCTCTACGGCAGGTGGGATATATTTGAGGGGATGTTCTTTGAGGACTTCCGCACAGAGGTTGACGTTTCAAAAGCGGACGGACTCAATATGACGCCTGAAGAAATGCTGAAATATCACCGCTATACTCACGTTATAGAGCCGTTCAATCCACCTGAGGAATGGACGTATTACCGCTCCTATGACTTCGGCTACGGTAAACCGTTCTCCTGCTGTTGGTGGGCGGTTGACTATGAGGGCATAGCATATCAGATTGAGGAGTGCTACGGCTGTACTGCAACACCGAATGAGGGAGTAAAGTGGAGCCCGGATAAGCAATTCAGGCAGATAAAAGAGATTGAAAATTCTCATCCGTATTTAAAGGGCAGATATATAGACGGTGTAGCTGACCCGTCAATCTGGGACGGCTCACGTGGCGAATCGGTGTATGAAGCCGCCTTGCGAAACGGTATTGATTTTCAGAAGGGCGTTAATGACCGTATAGCAGGTTGGATGCAGATGCACTACAGATTTCAGTTTGACGAAAAGGGCAAGGCTCGAATGTACATATTCAAAAATTGCAAGAACACAATCCGAACATTGCCGTTGCTTATGTATGATGAGCATAAGCCTGAGGATTTGGACACTACACAGGAAGACCATATCGCAGACGCAATACGGTATTTCTGTATGGCAAGACCGATTAAACCGATAGAGAAAGAAACGGGAAAAGAGATAATGTCTGACCCGTTGAATTTATTCAGTAAAAATATGACGAAACCGAACGGAGGACAGCTATGGCTTTAAGACGGACAAAAAGGAAAGAACGCAGAGCGGAGCGTGAAGCACAGCAACAGGCGCAGATACAGTCACAAAATCCTGCACCCGACAACCGAATGCAGTTCAGCAATATTCAGAAACAACAGTTAATGCGACAGGCAAATGTTGATTTCAGGCAGTCTGCTCCTGCTCCGGCTGAAAACGGAAGTGAAACGCAGTCAGCACAGCAGAATCGTTTTATAGGAACAGATATGACAACGGCACAGCAGATGTCACAGGATATGGCTTGGCAACAGCACGTTGAGAGTGTAGCACAGCACCCTCCGATAACGTCGTTAGAAGTTCAGAAAGCCGCTGAAAGGCTCAAGAAATACAGGTCACAGAAGAAGAGCCTTGAAAAAAGGCTTGTTGCAAATGAGCAGTATTGGAAGCTGCGTCAATGGGACTATATTGACGACGCTGTCAGCAAGAACAGGCTTAAAGTAAATACTGCGTGGCTATGGAACTGCATTTCTGCAAAACACGCCGACCTGATGGACGGCTATCCTGAATCGAATATCAGACCGAAACGTGCCGATGATAAAGCAGAAGCCGAGAAGCTGACAAGCATTATTCCTGTTGTATTTGACGAAAATAATTATCACGATACCTACAGCAATATCTGCAATTATATTCTCAAACAGGGTACGGCTTGCGTTGGAGTTTTCTGGGACGGAAGCAAGCACGACGGACTTGGTGATATAAGCATTCGCAAGATTGATTTGCTTGAGCTTTTCTGGGAGGCAGGCATTGAAAACATACAAGATTCCAAAGAAGTGTTCCTGACAAAATATGAGGACAAAGACAAGCTAAAAAAAGCATATCCCGACCTTGAAACAAAGCTCGGCGGTAAGGATATTACGGTTCCAGAGTACAAGTACGACGATAACATAGACACTTCAAACAAGGCTCTTGTAGTCGACTGGTATTACAAGCTGACCGATGATAACGGTAATCAGGTGCTTCATTACTGCAAATTTTGCAACGGTAATGTTCTCTTTGCCACCGAAAATGAGCCGCAGAAATATCCGAACGGTTGGTACGACCACGGAAAATATCCGTTTATTGTCAAGCCTCTGTTCCCGGTTGAGGGCACTATTGCAGGCTACGGCTATCAGGATATAGGCAGGGGTGACCAGAATGCAATTGACGTGCTGACCTCTGCAATACTGACAAATGCTGTTGCAAGTTCAAAACCCCGATATTTCAGCCGACTTAACGGAGGAGTGAACGAAGCTGAATTTGCCGATTTGAGTAAGGATTTTGTTCACGTTCAGGGCAGTTTTGATGATATTAATATCAGAGAAATTACACAAAGCGCATTACCGAATTACATAATCGAAATGCGTGACCGATTTATTGACGAAATGAAAGAATCACTCGGTAACAGAGATGTTTCTAACGGCGGTACAACAAGCGGAATAACGGCGGCTTCTGCTATTGCGGCTATGCAGGAGCAGGGCGGTAAAATGAGCCGTGACCATAACAGGACAATGTATCAAATGCATAAGGAAATCACAGAAATGGCAATTGAGCTTATTCGTCAGTTCTATACAATTCCTCGTGAGTATCGTATAACAGGCAAAATGGGCGAAGATGAATTTGTGCAGTACAGCAACGCAGGACTGCAACCACAACCACAGCCGTCTGTTTTAGGTATTGAAATGGGATTAAGGTTGCCGTGCTTTGATATTGAAGTCAATGCGCAGAAAGCAAATCCCTACACAAAAATGGAGCAGAATGAGCTTGCATTACAGCTTTACAATGCACAGGTGTTCAATCCGCAGAATACAGACCAAGCTCTTGCATTGCTTGAAACTATGGACTTCTCACACAAAGACGAGGTTATGCAGAGAGTATCAAAGAACGGTACTATGTTACAGAAATATCAGCAGTTACAGCAGATTGCATTCAGGCTTGCACAGCTTGTTGACCCTGTAATGGCGGAACAGCTTGCACAGGCTATTCTTGCGGAAAACGGTCAGAATCCGCTTGGTATGACAGGTGAAGTAAACCCCGAAGCACTTAATCAGGTAAGCGGAGAATCGGAACACCCGTATGTTACAAAAGCAAGAGCAAATTCGCAGAAATCAACACAGGTAGAATAAGGAGGATAATATGCTTAATGTTACGGTAAACCCAAAAGAACATACTTTTACAATGATAGGTCACGCAGGATATGCGGAGCAGGGCAAGGACATTGTCTGTTCTGCCGCTTCAATTCTGTTTTACACAGCTTGTGAAACCGTCAATATGGTAGGTGACGAAGCTTTTGAAGATAAACCGACATTTAATATAAACGACAGCGACAATGGCGTTACGGCTTATATCAAATGCAAACCGAAAGAAGATTTTACAGCCGTTCTTGATACAATTTATCAGACAATTTACAACGGCTACAAGTTGCTTGCGGAAGGCTACCCGAACAATGTCAGTTTGACAGTTGAATAACAAATTTACGGCAGGATCAATAATGTTTCTGCCGCTTTTATTTTTTGAAAAAATTTTAAAAATGTAGTTAGAGAACGAACTATAGTTTGATATATCATAAAAATAAAGGTCGTGACTTACCACAGAAATTATTATTTTGGAGGACTTATGAAGATTAAGTCTATCATTTCAGCCATTTTTAATCTTCAGCTGTTTTCTGACGGCGGAGCTTCTGCAGGTGCTACCGCAGGTGACGGAGCAGACGGAGGAGTAAACAATGGTTCAGGAGACCCATACGATGCTTTAGGAATCCCTGCTAAAGCGAAACACATTGTCGATAAAATGCCTAAAAATAAACAGGCTGGAACGACAAATACACAGACTAATGAAAACAACGAAGAAACACCTACCGGCGAAACATCACAGCGAAAAGCATTCAAAGATGTCATTAACGAATACGGCGATGAAGCCAAGGAATTTATGAACAATGCATTTTCAAAGCGGCTCTCAAAGTACAAGGGAATCGAAGAAGAAAACGCAAAGATGAAAGAAATCCTCGGCTTGCAGAATATCAGATACGGTCTTGATACGGAATCGAAGTCATATCTTGACGACTATATGTCCGCCGTTCAGAATGACAGTAAAATCTTTGAGGACAAGGCTATGGAAGCAGGAATGTCCGTTGATGAATATATGAAAGTTCAGAGAGCGGAACAGATTATCAGAGATAATGACAGGCGTGAGCAGTTGCGCAAGCAGGACGAGCTTACACAGAATCACGTTCGCAATCTTGTGGAACAGTCCGAAGCCTTGAAGAGCGAATTTCCGAATTTTAATATCGAAAATGAAATTGCAAATCCTCAGTTTAAAAGGCTTGTTGACCCGCCCGAGCTCGGCGGTGCAGGATTGAGTGTGAGAAACGCTTTCTTTGCTCTGCACAACAGCGATATTATGAAAGCTACAATGAATAACGCAGTTAATCAGGCGGCAATCAATACCGCAAACGCTG
This sequence comes from Clostridiales bacterium, assembly GCA_019415925.1. Classification (GTDB taxonomy): domain Bacteria; phylum Bacillota; class Clostridia; order Oscillospirales; family Acutalibacteraceae; genus Ruminococcoides. Next base: position 20,298 of record DXYG01000015.1, on the reverse strand, counting down.
TTCAGACAAACAAGAACAGACCGTCGGAAAACGGCTTGTCAAGTGCGCAGACTGTAACGGTAAAGGAAAATCCCGCCAATTACAAGCTCGAAGATTTTCAGAGAATCCGTGATGAGTTTCGCAGGACAGGTGTTCGACCAAAATTCTGATATTTGGAGGGAACACATATGATAAATACAAAATCAATTTTTATTACTGCACTTATGCTTCAGCTCTTTGCCGAACCGTATCAATTTAATACAAACGTAACGACACAGACAAACTCGGGACAGGATATGTCCCCGACAATGAAAGTGTTTTACGACACGGCACTTCTTGAAAACGCAAGAGCGCACCTTATTTTCAATCAGTTTGCAGACAAGCAGAGAATGAAAGGCAACAAGGTCGAATGGAGAAAGTTCAACACCTTTGATAAGGCACTCACTCCGCTTACAGAGGGCGTTACTCCGACAGGTAAAAAGTTCGGTATGTCTAAGATTGATGCAGTTACAACACAGCACGGTGACTATACTGCAATTTCCGACCGTCTCGAGCTTGAATCCTACGACGATGTAATTTACGGCGCAACAGAGGAAATGGGTGCCGCCGCAGGTGCTACATATGACACCTTGACAAGAAACGTTCTTGTTCAGAGTACAAACGTAATGTATGCTCCGAAAAGTTCGGGAACAGCGGTTACTTCTCTTTCAGCACTTGACACTACTTGCCTTGTTAATCCTGCCGTAATTAACAAGGCGTCAACAATCCTCAAGAAAGCTCTTGCCCCGAAAATCAGCGGAAGCTATGTTGCTCTCGTTCATCCGTCTGTTTCACACGATATTCGTGAATCGGCTGAATGGAAAGAGTATCATAAGTACAATGATGTATCACCTATTTTTAAGGGCGAAATCGGCGAAATGCACGGCGTAAGATTTGTTGAATCAACCGAATGCCCGGTAATCAAGGGTGCAGGTTCAGGAGGCACAACAAATTATTACATTACATTCATTCTCGGCGCAAACGCATACGGCGTACTTGACCCCGAAGGCGAAAGTATGGAGATGATTATAAAACAGCGTGGACAGATTGGCGGTCCTCTTGAACTGTATAGTACAATTGGCTACAAGTTCTGCCACGGTGCAAAAATTCTCTATCCCGAAAGAATTATCGCTTTATACTCCTGCTCTTCATTCTCTGCCGATGATGAGCCGAACTGCACAACGTCGTAATCTTTAATTTCAGGAGGCTTATATGGCTACAGAATCAAAACCTAAAATGAAAACGGTTTTCATACCGTCTGACCCGCTTAAAACAGGTATAGAACACGATCAAGAGTTTGTATCCGTAAACGGCAGGTCGATTATGGTTAAGACCGAAGAGAATGTTGAAGTTGAGGAATGCTTCGCAGAGGTCATTGAAAGAGTTGCAAAGTTCCGCAGAGCGGCTTCACAGTACGCAACAAAGCAGAAAGCAACAGAATAAATAAACCTTTACAGGAGGAGGGCAGGCACCTTCCTCCTGTTTGTTTTGGAGGACAAAATGGAATCATTAACTATAGGTAATATTATTGCATACGTTGACGGAATCAAGCCTAACACACGCACACCTGAGGAAAAGAAACAATGGCTTAACGACATTGACGTAATGATTAAGGAAGATATTATCGACACTCACGAGGATTTTGAGAGCGTCGAATTTTACGGATATAACGAAGAAACAAGCGACAGTCAGACACTTATTGTGCCTGCACACTACGGCAGAGATTTGTATTCATTCTATCTTATGATGAAGATTGATTTTGTAAATGCCGAATACACTAAGTACAACACAAATGCGGCGCTGTTTCAGTCTGCATATGACGGCTTTGCAACCTATTACCACAATCAACATATGCCGTTGCAGAGAAACAGTATAAACTTCGGAAAGCAAGGTGGACACAGCTATGGCAATCCTCTATCCAATGATTGACGAAAACAATTCCCAGAGAGATTTTCAGGAAGAGTTTCTCGGCTACAACCATAATCTTCGTATTTCTGACGGCGAATTTTACAATATGAAGAATATGACGGGTGACTATTACCCGGTATTATCCACACGCAAAAAAAGAGGAATTGTAAAGCAACTGACAAAACCTCTCGGAATGATATGCAAGGACGCACTTTGCTATGTTGACGACGGACACCTTTACATTAACGGCAATGAGATAAAGCCGTTCTTCGGTACGACAATAAGTGATACTCGGTATCAGAAGAAATTAGTCGGTATGGGCGCATATCTTCTCGTGTTCAATATCAAGTCAACAGGTTTACAGAACGGTTGGTACATAAACACAGAAAATACAACGGATTTTGGATTCATTGACCAAGTAAATGAAATGCTCTGCACAAGAGATAATTCGCTTCAATACGTAATGTGTACGGCAGACGGCAACGAGTATCAGTCGGAAAATGACAAAGTGGAGAATTATTTATATGTTTCTGACACTGCACCGACAGGAACGGTAAAAAACGGCTACAAGTGGCTTGATACCTCGGGCGATGTTCATTATCTCAAGGTATGGAGCGAAACAAATTCAATGTGGACTTCTCTTTCGACAACGTACATAAAGCTGTCAAATCCGGGAATAGGTACAGGACTTTCAGAGGGTGACGGCATTTCAATAGCAGGCTGTTCAATTACAGATATGGGCGACAAGGTCAAGTCACAAATTGATATGCTTAATAATACCGTAATTATAAAAAGCATTGAAAAGACTGAAAGCGGAAAACAGCCGTCTTGGATAGTCGTTACAGGTATGCTCGATAAAGTGTGTAATCAGACTTCAGGCACAGTCACGATTGCAAGACAAGCTCCGTATATGGATTTCATCTGCGAATGTAACAACAGGTTATGGGGTTGCAGATACGGTATTAACCGCAAAGGTGACGTTGTGAATGAGGTGTATTCCTGCAAGCAGGGCGACTTCAAGAACTGGTTTTGCTATGCAGGTATATCTACGGACAGCTATGCCTCTTCCGTCGGCTCTGACGGCGTATGGACGGGGTGTGTGCACTATGGTAGTAACGTACTCTTCTTCAAAGAAAACTGCATACACAAGCTCTACGGCAACATTCCTGCCGATTTTCAGCTTATGGAGCAGAAAGTCAGAGGATTGCAGAGGGAAAGCGAAAAAAGTCTGTGCACAGTAAATGAAACGCTGTTCTATAAATCAGCTTCCGATATTTGCTATTACGACGGCTCTTTGCCTGTATCTATTTCTTATCAGCTCGGCGAGGACAGCTTTACAAACGCTGTAGCAGGCAGTATCGGCAATAAATATTATATCTGTATGACAAATTCACAAGGCGAACGTTGTCTTTATGTCTATGACGTTTCAAAACAGATGTGGCACAAAGAGGACGGCATAAATGTTACTGATTTCTGCCGTGACGGTACGGACCTTTACTTCATTGACGGCGATACCAACACGCTGATGAATATCTGCGGAGGGGTAAACACTGAAAATGACTTTGACTGGTTCGCAGAAACGGGCAATATCGGCTATTCATACGCAGACAACAAATATGTAGGCAGAATGTTATTAAGGATGTCAAAGCCCGTACAGAGCGAAGTACGGCTGTATATTCAGTATGACGATATGGGAGAATGGGAAGCTGTTGCAACGCTTGCAGGAGGCGGAACACGCTCGTTCAGCGTTCCTGTTGCACCTCGAAGATGTGACCATTTCCGAGTTAGAATTGAGGGCTTCGGTGAGTGTAAAATATATTCAATAAGTAAAGTGCTTGACATAGGAAGTGACGGCTGATGATATATCTTGATTTACCTAATATAAGCAATTCGGGAACAGTTGAACAACAGCTTGCAGAAATCCGCAGTTACATATACCGCAACAACGAGCAAATCAATGCAACCTTGTCAAATCTCACCGTAGATAAGATATGGGAACAGACGGCTTCGGCTCTTTCCGCTTCTGGCGGTGACAACGATGAAAAGGCTGATATACTTTCAAAATATCAGAAAATACGTGACCTTATCATAAAAACAGCAGATGTAATTATTCAGACCGACGAACAATGGCAAATGGCTATGAACGGCAGTTATCTCGCAAAAAGTCAATTCGGAGAGTATCTGCTTAATACTTCGGTTGAGATTGACGGCAAAAGCACAGGCTTTACGCAACTGTATACATACTCGTCAGAACTTGGTTCCGATTACGGAAACTACAAATCCTATCAGCAGAATTTTATCAAAGAGGGCTTGCTTGATGATACAGGAGCTACGCCGATATACGGAATTGACGTAGGACTTCTGACAAGTGAATTTACCGTTACGAAAGAGGACGGCACAACCGAAACAGTAACGGTCGATTCAAACAAAAGACTTCGCATAACGCCGGTGAAACTTTCTTTATACGACGGAAACAATGAAGTTGCTTATATTGAAAAGAACGCAATATATTTCCCTCAGGCAAATATCAGCGGCGGAAGTATAAATATAGGCAACGGAAATTTCAAGGTAACGTCAACAGGTGAATTGACAGCAAAATCGGGTAATTACTCAGGCAATATCTCTGCTTCGTCAATTACCACATCTCTGAATAACTGGTCAAGTTATATTAAGCTGTCAGACGGATATTTAGATACTTATTACAACGGAGAAATAACCTCTCGTTTAGGCGGACAGGGACAGACTTTTTATAACGATAACAGCGTTGAAATGGGAAAGTTTTCTGTTTCAAACTATAACGGCAAGTTGGGTATCGGTACAATTTTAAAGCACGGTACCGGCACCTTTATCACTATAGCAGGACATTACAATAGCGGAACTGCAACAACATATGTTCCCGACGTTGTGTGGTCAAGAGGTAACACAGGCGAAATTCAGAATAATATTTACCCTGAAATGGGTTTGCACATTGCAACACCGTGTTATTTCCGTGGTTCAAATGTTGAAGGAATGGATATTCTTAATATTAAATCAGACCATTGTGACACTATAACAGGAAAAATAAAGGTTCGTTGCATGGATAGTAAAGGCTCTGAGTTTTGGTCAGAATTAGAAGTGCACAATGGACTTATAACAAGTTTATACACAGAAGATTTATAAAAGAGGTTGATATTATGGCAGAGAAAAATTCAAATGAAAACACAAAATCAATTCCGGTTTCGGTTTTAATTGGCGAAGCAAGATACAAGCTGAACGAGGTAGTAAATCACCCTTTACTGCCTCCGTCAATAGTTGAGCTGATACTTAAAGAGGCTTGGCAGACTGTAGCAATAAAGGCACAGTCACAGCTTGTATCGGATTGCGAAAAGTATCAGGCAAACAATAAAGATAGTGCAGAACAGGAGGATAATAATGGCTTATAATTATCAGCCCTACAGAGCTTCGGGCAACGTTATTGATTATAAAAACAAGCAGGACACAGCAACACGCAATTACAGCAATTATGCAAATACAAACTATTCTGCCGGCGCAGGCGGTATGGGCAGAGAAGTGCAGACAGCGCAGGACAGGCTCAATGCTCTGTACCGTAACAATAACCTTTCACAGCAGTTTAATTACAGCAAGCAGGGCGATTATAACAAGGCTCTGGGTGCAATATCAAACCGCAAGGCATTTCAGTATGACTTGGCAGACGATATGCTGTTTCAGCAGGCAAAAGAGCAGTATCAGCAAATGGGCAAGACGGCTATGGCTGACACTATCGGACAGGCTTCCGCAATGACAGGCGGCTACGGCAACAGCTATGCAACGACAGCAGGCGCACAGGCATATAACGCTTATTTGCAGGAGCTGAACAATTCTATCGGAGATTACTATTCAATGGCACTTTCTACATACAACAACGAAACCGACAGGCTCAACGGCGTATATAGTGCTTTGGCAACCGACAGAAGCAATGAAGCGAACGAGTGGAGTAATAACTGGAATGTGTACAATCAGCTCTACAGTCAGTATTACAATCAGTATTCCGATATGTTGGGTAAGGATATGTCAGCTTGGCAGCAGAAGGGTAGTAACCTCTACAACGCCGCTAACCTTGCAACATCGCAGTATTCAACGGCTTCAAGCAATGATATCAACGTATGGAACAGTCAGGAACAGCTCCGTGCGGAACAGGCTTCACAGCTTGAAACTGAACGTGCAAACCGTGCTGAAGAGGCTTACCGAAACGCTTCTCTTGCCGAAACAATTCGTGCTAATAAGGCTAATGAGGCTTATAACGAAAAGGCACTCAAAGCAAAATCTTCGGAAAACAATACGGAAAGCGTAGGAAACTGGTATGACCCTGAAGCTACTCCGAAAAGCAACGAAAAAACGTCAAGCTATATCAGAACAATAGACAGCGAAATTAAAAGTCAGCAGTATTCCAAATACAGCGGAGATTACACAAAGGCTGAAAATGCTGTCTTGCAAAAATATATTGACGATGCACTCAAAAATAAAAAGCTGACAAGCGCAGAGATTAATTATCTTATAGATTATTACGGCGGCGCTACAGTTTAAAACCGGAGGATAATATGACGTATCAGGATATAATCAATTTAAGAAGAAAGAAAAAAGAAGAAACACAGCCGAACATAGACGATAATTCCACCGAAGCTTTGACGTACAACGATGTACTTCAACGGAGAAGGGCAGTAACTTACGAAAGCCGAGTAAAGGAAAATCAGCAGGCAAGGAATACTAATAAAATTGACTTTGCTTCTAAATTTGCAGATGATGAGCATTATAACAATGCAATCAAAAACATTGAAAACTCTGAATCGGAGTTAGAAAAAGGTTCAAAATATGCGGCTTATGTTTCAGGTGGAAAATCCTTTGACGATAAAAAGATTTCCGATTTTCTCTCAAATCCCGACAGCATATCAAATCCAAAAGATTTTGCTTCGGGATTGCAGAACCTTGATAACGGCAACGGAACATTAAAATATTGGGAAACGCAGGACAGACTGCGTGATGTGAAGAACGTTGATACTGTTCCCACCAAAGAACAGTTTGCTCAATACCAGGAGGATTCCGATATGCTGTTTAATCAGGATATGGAGGAAAAATACGGAGTTTCTGATTATGATTATGATAAGTTAGTCAAGGCTTACGACAGCACTGACGATTACAGAGAAAAGGAATGGCTGAAAGATAAATTTCATTCGGTTGCAACTTCGGAACAGCTCCAGCAGGAATATGACAGGCTGACAGATGAATATAACAGTAAATTACAGCAAAATCCGAATCCCGAAGTAGAGCAGGAGTTTGAGCAAAAAGCGGCTGAATACGAACAGCTTATCAGCAAAAAGAAGCAGGAAGAAAGAGTTGCAGAGTTTAATAACCTTGATGAAGAAACACGCAATATAATTTCTGCAAAAGGAAATATAAACTACTGGTCACCCATAAATTGGTTTGGCGGAGATGAAAACACAAGGGAAGCAGAAGAAAATTTCAACAATCTTGATATGTCCGAAGAAGAAAAGAATAAATATCTTGAAACATATAACAGAATGGTTGAAAACTATAATGCCGAACTGCAACATAAAGCTGTACAGGAACAGGCTGAAAATAATCCTGCGCTTGCTTCGGCTATAAGTGTAGGAAATAATACTATAGGTGCAATTCCCGATGCATTTAAATATATCGGAGCAACTTTCGGTGATGACGGATACATTAATCCTCGTGCTACAAACGTTTCAAAAGCACAAACAGCAAGAGAGACTGTCAGCAATAATATGGGTGGTATAGGCTCGTTCCTTTACAATACGGGAATGGGTATGGCTGATTTTACTGCTCTTCTTCCGCTTAATCTTGTACCGGGAGGACAGGCAGGCAGTCTTGCGGTAATGGGTACTTCTGCCGGCGTTTCTTCTGCAAATACTATAATTGAAAACGGTGGAAATTTGAATTCGGCAATAAGCACAGGTTTAGCCGCAGGAATTGCAGAAGCATTTTTTGAGAAGTTTTCACTTGGTGAATTGAAAGCACTTAAGGCAAGCGGAGCTGATTCTGTTAAAAAGGCTATATTGAAAAATGCCTTTGTTGAGGGTTCGGAGGAAGTCGGTACAGATATTGCAAACGCTATAACCGACCAAATCATAAACGGCGATATGTCGCAGTTATCACAGCAGTATCAGAACTATATCAAGTTGGGATATAATGAAGATGAAGCGTGGAAAATGTGCGCTGTTGATTTCGGAACACAGGTAGGACAGAGCTTTGCCGCAGGTGCAATCAGCGGCGGAGTATTGAGTGGCGGAGCAATCGGCATTAATTACGCAACGAATAAAGCCGAGGGTTCTGTTGTAAATAAACAGGTCGGCAAAGCCGTAAAAGAAAACGAAAATGTTACCAGCCTTATTGATACTGCAAAGAAATTATCGCCTGAATCAAAGGCGTATAAGGTTGCCGTACAGCTTGAAGAACAGCAGAAAAACAACAAAAAGGTTTCTTCTTCAAAGGTCGGTCAGCTCCGCAATCTTATCATCGAGCAGTCACAGTCAGAGTTCGACTCAGAATATAAGAAAGTCACAGAAAATCTGCACGAGGACGAAAAAGCTGTTGTGGATAAGCTGTTAAACGGCGAAGCACTGAGCGAAGATGAAGTAAAAATAGTCAATAATAACGACGTTCTCAAAAACAACGTTGCCGATGTGCAGAAGAAGTTTAATAATTTATATTCCAACGCAGAAGTGGCTGACAAAGCACCGTTTGAATCAATCAAATCAATTGACGATAACACAGACAAAATCGACGAAACAAAGCTGAAAGTCTCCGAGGACGGCAAAACTAAGGTTAATGATGAAGTATATGACGGTGCTATGGAGGTTGTCAGGACAAATCCTTTTGCCGAAACCGTTACATACAAAATGGAAAAGAACGGCGAAGTCGTTGAAGTGAATTCAGATAATATCGAATTCAGGACAAAGGAAGAAGCAAAGCTCAACGCCCTTGCTTCAAAGTATAATGTTCAGACTGCGCAGAAATTTTTTGACCTCTACGAAAGCGGTCAGGATGTGAATGGTTATTCCGAGGAATTTAATCTGTTTCAGAATTACGGTAGACTTGCAGTACCGCTTACCGATGATAAAATGAACACAGGATTTAATTTGAATCCCGACCAAAAGATGGGAGCGTATGAAGCAGGCTTGACCTCTCGTAAGTCCTATTATCAGGAGCAGAATATTCTCTCAAGCAATGCGAAAAATTCAAAGTATTACGCATACATAAAAGGCAATTTCAACGCATCTGCAATCAAAGGAATACAGCTCAACGAAACGCAGAGAGCGTTCTATAATTTCTTCCGTGAATTTGCATTGCGCACGGGTATTAATGTAGAGTTATTTTCTTCTGAAGAAAAACAGGGAAAGTATCAGGGTGAACAAGGCTCTTGGAACAAGAACACGAAAACTATCCGTGTTGATATTAATGCAGGACTTATGAGCGAAGCAGACCGCAAAGAAATCAAACACGGTATGCTCAATACATTTTCGCACGAACTAACCCATATAGCAGAGTTAAGCGGCTTTTATGACGAACTGCACGAAGCTATAGTCAGTGCACTTGAAAAGCGTGGAACAGACTTTAACGAGCTTGTCAAGGCGAAAAAAGACGAGCTTATTAACAGTACTCCGAACGCAAAGACTATGAGTGACGAGAAGCTGACATATCTTGCAGACGTAGAAGTAATTGCGGATACCTGCGAAACAATGCTCAAGAACTCGAAAATCTTTGAGGATATTGCGCAGGGCAATCCCACACTTGCTCAGAAGCTCAAAGACAAGCTGAAAAACTTTATCGCACGTCTGAAACAACTGCTTAATAAAACCAATGCATTAACTCACGAGGGCAAGCTCCTTGAAGAGTGCGTAACCGAGTTTGAGAATATTCAGAAGCTATGGGATAAGGCTGTAACAGACGGTATCAAGACAGCAAACGCAATGCACGCCGAGCAAAAAAATAACACTGTTCAAAACTATGAACAGTATCAATCCCGTACTGCTGACATTGACAACAAATACCTCGAAGCCGTAAAAAACAATGACCTTGAAACAGCGCAGAGGCTTGTTGAGGAGGCGGCAAAAAAGGCAGGCTATGATTCACCTTTACTTTATCACGGAACAAAATCATTTGGATTTACTGAATTCGACCTTAGCAAAATGGACGACGGAAGAAGTATATTCTTAACCGACAGTAAAGAAATTGCTTCTACATATTCAGGAGTAGATGATTTAAAGAAAATATCTGAAAGAATAAACATAGATGTCGATAAATTGACATCGCACAAAACGGTTGAATTGCTTAATAAATATAGTGAAAAATACAACTATAAATATTACAGCGAAAGTGAAGTAGAAAAACTTAAATCTGATAATAACAGCAGATATGGGCGAAGGCTAAACAGGGATAATATTAGTGGTGACATAATTGTATCTCAAAACAAAAAAACACCAATATTTTACTTGTTTTCGATTGACAGTGCAAAGGAATTATTAAAAGAATATGTTGGCAAAGGCAATTATTCTCTTTACGCAAAACTCAATAATCCATATGTTGTTGAATGCGATGGTTCATATTATAACGATATTACTTATTATGAAGATTTACCGGATGAATTAAAGAAATTTTATCCAGGCGGATTATGGCGGATCGGAACGACAAGAGAAGCTGCGGAGTATGCAAAAGATAACGGATATGACAGTGTTATCTTTAAAAATATCAAAGATAACGGTGGCAGAAATAGTAATGTTCCTCGTGACACTATTGCTAATGTATATGTTGTTTTCAATCCAAACAATGTAAAATCAGCAGACCCGATAACCTATGACGACAACGGCAATGTTATTCCGCTTTCGGAAAGGTTTAAGGAGGATAAGTCGGATATTCGCTATCAGTCAAGAAATACCAAACCTGACTACAATTTCCGCAAAGCACTTAACAACAAAGAATGGGGAAGTTTCTACGCCTCGGTGATAGAATCAAATCAAAGGGATAGCTTCCGCATAGGCGATAACGGTGTTTTGATACCTAATGAAAACTATCCTAAAAATTATAAACTTGTTTGTTATGAAGGTGATAGTAAAAATCCTTGTGTTACAGCTGTTTACAAATTACTGAATTACGATTATACTATACATGATAAAAAGGCTGATGTAACAAAAATAATAATCAGATTAGAAAAGGAAGGATATAATGACAAGCACATCAGAGCAGTTTTGCAAAATTATACTTCATTGTATGGACCATTATTCGAAAGATACAACAGGAAGAGTGGCAAATATATTAAACTCACACGAAAAAGTGTTCCAAATCGAGAAGATGTTGGAATTGAATCCGACGGAACAGGAATTTCTGAAAATACTGAACAAGAAATTTCCGACAGCGGAGTAAACGATAACATTGAGTATCAGCAAAGATATGTTGAGCCTGCTTCAACAGCACTTGAAGAACGTTTGCAAGGTGATGAACTTCTTGATGCACAAGACATTATCGACACAATAAAGTCTGTTAACGGCAAAGTTGATGAATACGGAAACGCTATTCTGTATCACGGTACAAATAAAAATTCTCGTGATTCAATATATCAAAGCGGTAAAATGATTGCAAAAGAGGATGGACTGTTCTTCAGTACAAAACCTGACGGAGAAATAAAATATTACGGTGACAATACCGTAAGAGTAAAGATACCTGTTGAATACTTACAATTAGATGATATTTTCAATGATGAAGCTCATTTTAGATTGCCTTTAGGTTCAGATTATTCGGCTAATGTTTCTTCGGTGCTTTTCCAAATGCGCCCGAATGACGATTTTCTTTTTGACGATTTATTCGATGATGACGGAATAGTTGAACAGTCGGTTTTTGAAAAAGCCGTAAAAGATAATCCCGATAATACGCTCTTGGCAGTTTATCAACACGCCGCAAAAACTGCCGAAACTGCAATAACACAGTCTAATGATGTAAGGCTTGATGAAAAGGCTTATTTAAGAGTTGCACGTAGAATTATGCAGGAGTACGACATTTCCCGCAAGTTGAATAAGGATTTTGACACAGAACTTGCAGAGAAAATCAGAATGCATATCGGAAGAATTGAAAACGGTGTTGCTGATTTTGAAAGTGAACTTGATTCAATTGTAAAGGTTTGTCAGGAAGCATTATTATTAAGCGGTCATCTCGATTATGAAAGCAAACAGGATGAAAGAGATTTTGTTTTCGGCTTGATTAACGGAAAAAGACTTTTGGTCACAAAAAACGGTGAAACTGTTATTAAAGAGGAATACGGTTCAATAAGAAATTATCAGCGTAAAATGTTCGGTCATATGTATGTTGCCCTCGAAAGCAATTTACAAAAGAAAAAGGATTTCTCCGGCGGAATGTATATCTCTGATATTATCGCAAGCGTGAGGGAACAATACGAAAATCTTTTGCATATTGATGAAAATGCTGATGACGATGTAGGCTATTTATGGCTTGATAATCTCGTTAATAATTATTTAGAACCACAGCTTGTAAATCACTATATAGACGGATATTATGAAAACCTTGACACAGCCGCACTTGAAATGGCATTCGATATTACAACCGAAATTATTAACGCAAAGGCAAGTCAGGCTGTATCATGCAATAAACCAAATCATAAAAGAATACGTCAGCTTACCAATGCAAAGAAACAGGCAAATTCGGAACAAAAAGCTGTACAGTCGGCAAAATTAGAAAACTATAAAAAACAGCTTAACGGTTCGGAAGTTAGTGACAGCAACCGTCATATCCTTGCTGATTTACTTACTGATTCAGCGCAGAATGAAGAAGAAAGCAATATTATTACTTCGTATAAGTATGAAATTGATACTCTTGATATTTTAGAAGAAAGATTATACGAAATTAATAAGAAAATCAAAGAAATTTCTTTTAAAAAAGGTTCCGACCGTTCACAGCTTGCTGACCTTAAAGAACAGCAGAAAAAGCTGAAAAATAAAATCGAACGTAAAGATAAACAGCTTTTAAAGCTTGAATCAATGGATATAATGAAAAAACTCATTAATTCCGAAAAGCAAAAGGCTTCTGCCAAATCTGCCGAAAAAGCCCGTTCAAAGTATCAGCAAAAGCTGAAAGAGAAAAATGAAAAACATAATGCAGAATTAGCTTCAGTAAAAGAGCGTGACAGAGAACGTCTTGCAAAGACAATAGAAAGCAAGGACAAAATCATAGTTGCCGAGCGTGAGAAGCGAAAGACTATGGTTAAAGGCATAAGGAACGCAAGGGATAAAAAGGAAATTATCAGAAAAATAAATAAAAAGCTGAAAGATATTGATAAACTCCTTAACCGTTCCAAAGCCGATAAGACAGTTAAACAAGGCTTGAGAGATACTGCTTCAAAGTTGCTTTCACTTAAGGATATTCTTCTTGATACAAATATTTCTAATGCTGACATTGTAAGACGTGGCATTGAAACTGCAACACCCGAGGAACAAAAACTGCTTGATGAATATTTGTCAATAATCGGTGATACCGATACCGAATTAACAGAAGCGCACAGAAGAAAGGTTTACCAATTAAATTCAAAGCTCAAGGATTTGTTCATAAGAGAGCGTGAACGTCTGAACAGGGCGACAGTCAAGCAAGCCCTGAACGAATTATCCGAAACATATAAAAGCGTTGAGAATGCTCCTGAAGCGTACTTAAGGAACTCCTTTGATAAAAATATCATTGAAGCTATTGATAATTTCAAAGAAGAAATAGGCGGTACTCTTGTTAAGGATATGAACGTAGAGCAGGTACAGAAGCTTCACGACATTGTCACTATGATATTAACATCAATAAGGAACGCAAATAAACTTTTTGCCGAAGATATGAAGCTGACTTGTGAAGAAACCTCAAATGACGTTATGAACGAAATTCTCAGCGTTAAAGGTACAAAGGAAATTCGTAATCTTCTTGCGAGTAAAATATTGGATTTCCAGTGGAGAAATCTTAAGCCTATATATGCGTTCCGTCTTATGGGTTCAAAAACCTTTGAAAAAATATACTGGAATTTGCAGAAAGGCGAACTCGACTGGTACATTGACCTTGCCGAAGCAAAGCAATTCAAAGAGGAATGCGAGGAAAAGTACGGATATAAATCCTTTGACTTCAAAAAGACGTTTGAGTTTACCGCTATGGACGGAAGTACCTTTTCTCTTGACTTAAACCAGATGATGGATATTTATGCGGCTTCAAGACGTCCGCAGGCTTTACAGCATTTACTGAAAGGCGGATTCACCTTTGAAAAGGATTCAGCCGACGGAAAGCTGAAAGTAAAGACAGGCGCAAAAGCATATCCTTTGACTATGGGCACAATTCAGAGCATTGCAAACGGATTGTCGGAGAATGAAAAAGGCTATGCTGAGGCAATGCAGAAATATTTGTCCGAGGTTATGGCAACAAAGGGCAACGAGGTTTCAATGGCACTTTACGGTGTGGAAATGTTCAATGAAGATACATATTGGAGCATTTCTTCGTCAGATACCTTCTTGAAAGTAGAGGAGAACGAAACAACAGGTGAGTTCAAAGTAAAATATTCTCCTTTTACAAAAAGCACAATTCGCAATGCTTCCAATCCTATAGTGCTGAGAGGCTTTGAAGAAAACTGGTGCAATCACGTTAATCAGATGTCACTTTACCACGCACTAACGCTTCCGCTTGAAGATTTCACAAAGGTTTTCAATTACAATACAGGCGTTAGGACAAGCGAAGAAAATCCGACATCCGTAACAGGCGTGAGAAGTGTAATTAAAGGTGCATTCGGTAATGCCGCCGAGCATTATTTCAGACAGTTTATGCGTGACCTTAACGGCGGTATCAGAGAAGCTTCAAGAGTTGGTATTGCAGATAATATGATTGCTCTTTCAAAGAAATCGGCAGTGTTCGCAAATCTTTCTGTATTTGTGCAACAGCCGTCAGCAATATTCAGGGCAATGTCATATGTTAACGCAAGGTATTTCCTCCCTGAAATGAACAAGTTATTACGCTTGCAAAATCACCGTAAGGACTGGGAACAGCTTAAAAAATACGCTCCTATTGCAGGAATAAAAGAGATGGGAATGTTTGATACGGGAACAGGTAAAGGCGTACTCGAATGGCTTTCATCAGACAAGCGTGATTCAATTGTGAAGAAAACACAAAACAAGATTGACGGCGTAGGTTCTTGGCTTCCAGCAAAGGCTGATGAATACGCTTGGATTAAGCTGTGGCACGCAATACAGAGAGAAACTCGAGCAAAGTACGGTCTTGCAATCGGAACGGAAGAAAACCTTGTAAAGAGCGGCGAACGCTTCAACGAGGTTGTTCATCTGACGCAGGTTTACGATTCCGTATTTTCCCGAAGCGGCGCAATGCGTTCAAGTCAGACCTTCGATAAAATGGCTACGTCATTTATGGCTGAACCGACAACTATAATGAATATGGCTGTTGACGCAGTAGTACAGCTTAAAAGAAACGGCAAATCGGGAATAAAGCAGTTTGCAAAATCAGTAAGCTCAATTCTTGTTTCAATATTCGCAAATACCTTGCTTAAGTCTATTGTTACAGCCGGAAGAGATGATGACGAGGACGAAACCTATGGAGATAAATATTTACAGGCGTTCTGTACCGACTTGATAAATTCAGCAATTCCTCTTAATTATTACCCGATAATGAGAGATTTAGTGTCAGTCATTGAAGGCTACACGACCGAAAGAATGGATATGTCGCTTGTTTCAGACTTTGTTGTAAGCTTGAAAAAGCTGTTAAAAGAGGACGGAGCAACGGCGAATAATATAATTGATTTTGTCGGATATATCGCAAATCTCTTTGGACTTCCTATGCGAAATGTAGTAAGGGATTTCAGAGCAGTTTTTAATACATACAATACTCTGACAACTGCAAGCAAAGACCCGATAACAAGCCTTGAAATGTCTATGCCGACAGATTATCAGGAAGCCTACGACAAATACTGGAAAGAAGGATATACAGAAGAGGATTGCAAGAGCAAAGCCGCTTCCTCCGTGAAAGCGAAAATTCGTAAGAAGCTCAGACCTGTTTATCTCGAAGCACTCAAAAATCAAGATTCCGTAACAGTAGCAAATATCAGAAGATATATGCGTGATTCAGGCTTTTATAAGTCGCTGAATGATGTTGACGAGGTTCTGAAAGGCTGGAGAAAAAGCTCGGACGAGGAAGAGGAAAGAGCACAAAGGGCAGAAGAACGGAAATAATTTTATTTATAGAAAGACTATCTGAAAAAATCGGGTAGTCTTTCTTTTTATTTTGTTAGAGATTTAATAAAAATAAATGTACGATTAAAGAGAGGTGAGAAAATATGAAGCGAACAGTCAGATTTACTCTGAATAGTAGAAAGTTCGGCAGTCAGACAACCGTTGAGGGTGTGCACGTAGGCGACGATAATTCCTGCGAGTTGATTATTACTGTTACTGACGGAAATAAAATACTTGACTTATCAAGTGAAACAACCGTTGCTACAATGTGCGGTACTAAACCCGACGGAACAACAATCAGCCGACCTTGTTCAATTGTGAATAACAACATTGTCTATACGCTTGAAAAACAGGATACAGCCGTTTCGGGTAATGTGTTGTATCAGGTTACAGTTGTCTCTGATGACGACATATCGCAGAGTATTATTGCAACAGCAAAATTTACAGTTGCGGTAATGAAGAATATTTATATACCGATATATCGTTTGCTTGAATCCGAGCCGTCAGACTGGTCAGCAAATTATACAGCGTATTACAGATTGCTTAACAATAAATATACAGCTGTTTCAGACAGTAATTGTCCTGCATTTCTAAAGGATACGTTTTATTATCTTGTTAATCCGAATTATGACAGCAAGGACGATTACGGAGCTTTTCAGTCGGCACTCGCAAGAGTGGAAAACCTTATCGGCAGAGCAAGTGACATGCTTACAATGCTCGACAGTAAAATTAATGATGTCGAAGCCGAACACATCAGCAATAAGGTTTCTGCGGTAGATTTTCAGAATTTAAGTGCAACTGAATATCCAAACATTACAGCTTTGTATAATTATCATAATAGTTATGTTGAGCCTTGTTATGATGATATTGAAAATCTTGAAGAAAACAAAGCTGACAAGTCGACGGTAGATACCGCTCTGTCGGGCAAGCTTGACAACACAGCAGGCTCTGTCGCAAGCGACAATATCGCAAGCAAGGCAGTAACGTCTTACAAAATTGCAAACGGAGCAGTTACAACCGACAAGCTGGCAGACGAAGTGAAAGAGTCGATAAACGGTAAATCCGACAAAGCTACAACCCTTGCAGAATACGGCATAAACGATGCATACACCAAAACCGAGGTTGATACAGCACTTGCAAATAAGCCCGGCTTTGACGATGTATACACCGTTGATGAGGCTAACGAGCTAAAGAGTAATTTAAACAAGGTAATCGAGCCGGTCAAAAATCTTATATCTTTAACTACCGTTGATACAAAATCAGATTTAACAGCGACGATAGACGGAGACGACACGATTAGCGTCAGCGGCGAAACCACAGGTACATCAAAGACAGTATATTTTTTTGTAAATCAAATTACACTCCCGGAAGGCACGTATTATTTACACAAAGACTTTGTAAGTATGGGCGGTATTAGTTTACGAAATACATCAAACACACAGATTGCTAATGTATCAAATACTGCACTAATCGCAGAGTTTACACTTGCCGAAGAGCAGACAATTAGATATATACAATATGACTCGCCTACGAAAAAAAATATAAGTATCAGTGGCGGCCATATTTGGCTCGTAAAAGACAATGACCGCACTTACGAACAGGTATCTGCCGGCTTCACGTGGACATTCAGAGATAATTATATTAGTAAAAGAGCAAAAACGCCGGTATTTGCGTGGGTTGACGATGACGGCATTATGACTGCTGACACTACCTATGGAATTAAGTCCGCAAAGGCTGTTGCAGATACGTTGGGGATTAAGTGCACCTTTGCTGTATGCTCTAAATATTTTGAGCAATTTGTAGGCACTGTTGATTTTTTACTAAATGCGCAGGACGAGGGATATCAGATTACAAATCACAGCAGCGACCACACAAAAGCTTATTGGTATCCGTCAGAGGGTGAACCTGATGTAGCTAATTGCCGCAAAGAATTGCTTGCCTGTCGCAAGGCTCTTGTTGATAATGGATTTATTAACATAGATGATTTTGTTTTTCCCGGAGGAACATCAGAGGATGACAGCCTGATTGCTATGGTATCCGACTATTGCCGCTGTGGTTGTATGGCAGGTAAAACTGACGGTACCACCCATATTTATGGCAACGGAAGATATAAGATTAAAAGGTGCTTTATCCGCCCGACAGACTACCAAGGTTATACACTCGAAGAGTATAAGACATTTATTGATAATGCTATTGCCAACGGCGATATGATGATTTTTGGCACACACTCGGGCATTCAGGCGCAGTGGGATGTAGACCTCGTGACATCTGTTTTACAGTATGTTATAGACAGCGGTTACGATATAGTTACGCTTAACAGAGCAATCAATCAAAGATTGCCGGTTTTTAATATGAGCGATATGTTAGAGATTTGATAATCTCAGGCTCATCAAGCTTAGGGAGGTGTAAACAGTGCAGATTGATATTTTACGTTTAGCCGAGCTTATCTCGGCAATTGCCTTAATTGGTGGATTTATATTTGGCGTTTTTAAATTTGTCGAAAACAATAAAAAGCAAAACGCAGAAATCAAAAAAATCAAAAATGAGCAGACACTCACAATGTATGCTCTGCGTGCTTGCCTTGACGGCTTAAAACAGCAAGGTTGTAACGGCAGAGTTACCGAGGCTATAAACAAGATTGATAAATATTTAAATCAGACGGCACACGCCGACGATTTATAAATAAAAAAAGAAAGGTGATTTTTATGAGCAACAAAGTATATGATGTATTAAAGTACATCGCATTAATCGTTTTACCCGCAATTGGCACACTTTATTTTGCAATTGCAGGCATTTGGGACTTGCCCTACGGCGAGCAGATTGTCGGTACAATTACCGCAATTGATACGTTTTTAGGCGCATTGCTCGGCATTGCAAGCTCAAAATATAAAAAAGAAAGCGAGGGATAATTATGTCACAGATTAAAGCTATTGACGTATCGTATTGTCAGAGCGGCGTTGATTATAAAAAGGTAAAATCATCAGGTATCGGTGCGGTGCTCATCAGAGCGGGCTACGGACGTGAGACATACCAAAAAGACAGTCAGTTTGAAACGCATTACCGCAATGCAAAAGCTAACGGCTTACCGGTCGGCGTATATTGGTACTCGTATGCTAACAGCGTTGAGGACGCAAAACGTGAAGCAAAGGCTTGCCTTGCTTGCATTAACGGCAAAAAGTTTGATTATCCTATCTATTATGATATGGAGGAGTCGTGGCAGGCTCAACTCGGCAAATCACTCTGCACTGCAATGGCAAAAGCGTTTTGCGAAACAATTGTTGCCGCAGGCTACAAAGCCGGTGTCTATGCTAATCTTAATTGGTTTAACAATTACCTTGATTATGCAACTCTCAAAAAGTCCTACAGTATCTGGCTTGCACAGTGGGCAAGCTCATATAGCAAGGGCTGCGACATCTGGCAGTACAGCGACTGCGGCAAAATCAACGGTATCAGCGGCAATGTTGACCTTGACCTTGTAATTAAGCTCACAAGCACATCATCAACTACAAGCACCACTCAAAACCGCAATGCAACCGTTAAAGACGTGCAGACGTGGCTGAACAATACATATAAGTCGGGACTTGTCGTTGACGGTATTTACGGAGCAAAGACAAAGGCAGCTCTTGTTAAGGCATTTCAGACTGAGCTTAACAAGAGATATAATACCGGTCTTGTTGTTGACGGCATTTACGGTGCAAAGACAAATGCGGCTGTCCGTAACATAGCTTATGGCACAAGCGGTAATCTTGTTAAAGTATTGCAGGGTCTGCTTATCTGCAACGGTTACACGCTCGGCTTGCTTGACGGCATTTACGGCTATCAGACTATCACAGCAGTACGTAATTATCAGTCCGCTCATAAGCTTAATGTTGACGGCGTTGCAGGTAAGGCAACATTTTCATCACTCTGCAAATAAAGTTTATAATTTAAAAAAGCTCCCCGAAGCAGTCGCTTGATTGTTTCGGGGAGGTGATTTTCTTGTATTAACGCAACTTTCGCACAGTAATATGATTTCGCACTGATAAAATCTATATTATTTTCGGGTTCGAATCCCACCGTCTCCGCCAGTCGAGTGCCTCGACACGCAGATTGCGTA
>DXYG01000143.1 GCA_019415925.1 Clostridiales bacterium | reverse complement strand
CGATTTTTCCACTCGATTTGCCTGCGGCGGCTTCGCCGCAAATTATGGTTTATACCATATAATAAACCTAAAATCAAAACTTATTAAAACGGATAATCAGATTATCTTAAAATAAACCTGTCAAAGGTCTTTGCGATTCCGTCGTCGTCGTTGCTCTCGCAAACATAGTCGGAAATTTTCTTCACGTCAGGCTCAGCATTTCCCATTGCAACGCCGAAGCCTGCATAGCCTATCATCGTCATATCGTTGTAGTTATCACCGAACGCCGCAAGCTCCTCTCTCTTTATGCCGAGCTTTTGCAATAAAAGCGGCAGCATAGAGCCTTTTGTAACGCCAAAGGGCATAATTTCAAGAAAATACGGAGCGCTTTTGTAAACGTCGAGCAAGCCGTCGTAACGGCGTGACAGAACTGCCTGATAACGGTCAAGCTCGTCAGGCTCGCCAGCAAGCAGAATTTTGTTGATGTTGAACTTAACCGCCGAAATAAAGTCGTCAACAACTACCATTTCCGCCTTGATGACGTCCCTTTCAACATAGGTATAATCATTCACCTTGTTGTCGGAAATAATGCGCTTATCGTCGTAGGTGTTGATTGTGATGTTCGAGTCCTTGAGCACACCAACGATATCGGCAAGATATTCCAGCGGAAACAGCTTGCTCACAATGGTTTCGCCCGTTTCGCAATTGATGATCTTGCCGCCGTTGAACGCCATAATGAATCCGCCGTAGCGGTCAAGGAGCAAATCCCGTGCTATGGGATAGATTCCGATAGGGTGACGTCCTGATGCAAGAATAATTTTTTTGCCCTGTTTTTGCGCCTCAAGCAGAGCATACCTTGTGCGGGGCGAGATTTCCTTTTTGGAATTTGTCAGCGTCCCGTCAATGTCAAGCGCAATCAACTTGTAATCCATAAAATTCACCTTTAATGCTTGTGTTTGTGCACAATATGCACATTTTACATACTCCAAAACTTCCATACTCAACTATATCACAAGAAACGTGAAAATGCAACAACATTTGTTTGCACAAAAATACTGATTTTATGCGCATTTTATTAAAAATCAGTATAGGCTTTAATTTGGTAAACCATAATTTAGCGGTGAGTTGACTCGCAAAAAAAATTAAAAATTTCGGTCA
>DXYG01000142.1 GCA_019415925.1 Clostridiales bacterium | reverse complement strand
ATTAAAATCAGGAAAAAAACTTGAAATCACTCTAAAAATGCCGATTAAAAGCGAAATATCAAAATTTTTATTATTTTTTTAATCATCAATTATTTTTATGGGATTTTCCGTATTTTATTGACAATACAGCAAAAAATAATTATTATAAATAGCATAAATCAATGCAAAATATCATTGTTGTTTTAATGGGTATTTGAATGAGGTGTTTTTATGAGTTTTGATTTCTTGCGTTCTGCTTCGACTTCGACTTCGAATTCTACATTCAGAGTCGTTTGCGGTGAAATGGTACTTGATGACAGATGGAATGTGCATAGTGAGGTTGCTATTGCGCTTGTAAGAACAGGCTCAATGACGCTTGAAACTACAACTAATTCATACAGTCTTAATCAGGGCGATATTTACTTTATTTCCCCGAATCAGAAGTACAGAGTAGCTGAAAACCACAATGCTGTTGTTGACATCATACTGCTTAATCTTTCAAATCCTGCTTCCGTTACGCAGGAGTATATTCCGCAGAGCATTATCAGAGGACTGACAACAGGCAACTGCACTCATTTTGCAAAGGTTACTCCCGAGGACGCATTCTATGCTGAAATTCTCGACGATTTAAGAGCTGTTACAAAGGCTGAAAATGAAAAGTTTGATTTTTTCCAGCTTCTTGTTCACGGTAAAATGTACGAGATTTTCTACATTCTCTTTGCAAACAATTACATTGAAATTCTCGACGTTGAAACTCAGGGCAAAAAGTACCGTGCGCTCCGCAGAATTACAGAATATATCAACGAAAACTTCTGTGAGAACATTTCGCTCGACACAATTGCTCAGACAACCGATTTGAGCCGTTATTACGTTTCGCACCTTTTCAAGGAGCTTATGAACACAACGTTTGTAAACTACGTAAACGAGCTTCGCCTTACCCGTGCGGCTATGCTCCTCACAACTACCGATACTCCGATTATAGAGATTGCAGGAATGTCGGGCTTTAACAATATTTCAAACTTTAACAGAGCGTTCAAAATGTATTACGACACCACCCCGTCAAAGTACAGAAAAACAGAACGTCAGTCTTATTAAAAATACCACCGATTAATGCCGATGCAGTTTGCGTCGGCATTTTGTTTTACGAGGGTGTAAGTTAAACTATAATTTAGTCGAGTGCCTCGACGGGTAAAATTAATGATTGTAGCGGCGAACTGTGTTCGCCATATTTCATAAATTGCGTTGCAATTTATGAAATGGGACGTCAAGGAAATTCCCCTATTAGGGGAAATGTCGCAAAGCGACAAAAGGGTTGCCGTTTTCGCAGAAAAGCCGCCCCCTACGGCAATACAGGAAACGTTTGTGTTTCAATCGTAGGGGACGGGT
>DXYG01000141.1 GCA_019415925.1 Clostridiales bacterium | reverse complement strand
TGAAGGATGGAAGTTTTATTTCCCATCCAACTTACAGGGGTTTTGATATTCTCACTTCCTTTTCAGAATATCAATCGCCCCTGAAACGACAAAAAGCCGTTGATTAAGTTTTCAACTCAACCAACGGCTTATATATATGAAAACCAATATCAGTCGTTCGGAACGATTGATATCAGTTGTTGTTATTAATTTTTATCGTTTGCTTTTTTGATAATCTTCCCAATTTCAGAGATTACATTCACCGTCACAGCATTTCCAGCCATCTTGTAGAGTCTGCTGTCGGATAGTCCGGTCGCTTTTGCTTTGTTGAACTGCTCGTCCGTGAAGCCCTGCAATCTCCAGCACTCTCTCGGAGTGAGCTTTCTGATTCTGCCGATATGAACTTCTCCGTTTGGTTCAACAAAGGCTACTGCAAATTTTTCATTGTCATCGAGAACATCTGAATTTTCCACAAAAACTCCCGAATGTTCAGCTTTGCGGTTACTGATTCCCGAATCGTGTCTTGCAGTTATGCACCTTGCAATTTCTGTAAGCTTCGGATCGGGGTTCAGGTCTATGAAATAATACGCCTGCGTTGCGGAGGTTGTCAGAGTATGTGCTACCTGACTTCCTACTCGACCTCGTCTTGAGTTCTGTCCCGAAAAGGCTGTGTCAATGCTGTCACCGGGATATGCGATCTGATAACCGTCTTTGGTTTTAGATTTTATCGGCAATCCAAAGTTTTCAGTATCTTCAATAAGATAAAGTCCCGAATGACCGCCAAATCCGCCCGAACCGCTTGTAAGCGTACAGCTTAGTCCTTTAGATGAGTAGATTCGCTCACCTTGCGTTGGGTTTTCTTTGTATAAGAGCTTTTCCGCTTGTTTGCGTGAAAGATAATACTTCTCCGGCACATTGTCCTCTAAGATAGCCGATAATGAACACTCGATTTCGTGACTGGGAAACTCCGAAATTTTTGCTGTTAAGTACCTGCCAGCACACATCATACCCCAAGCCATCCAATGTACGGAGGATTGTTTCAAATGTCCTGCCTGAGTCATGGTTAAGCAGACCGGGAACATTTTCGAGGTAGAGATACTTAGGTTTTTTAACGGCAGCAATTCGAGCAATCTCAAAAAACAGCGTTCCTCTTGTATCGTCAAATCCTTTTCTTGCTCCTGCGATTGAGAAGGACTGACAGGGAAATCCTCCAACAAGAAGGTCGAAATCGGGTAACTGTTCGGGTACAATTTTTCTTGCGTCATCAAAGTAAAGTTCACCTCCTGTATCGTACATTGCTTCATATGCCTGCTTTGCATACTTATCAATTTCGCAGTATCCGACGCACTCAAAACCACCTATGGCTTCAAGTCCCGAACGGAAACCGCCGATGCCTGCAAACATATCAAAAAATTTGATGGACATAAATCTTCATTCCAAACGAAGATTTATATATTAAGAAACACCT
>DXYG01000140.1 GCA_019415925.1 Clostridiales bacterium | reverse complement strand
ATGTATTTGTTTGCCAAGGCAATGAACCTATCAACATTGCTTTCATCAGTCTTGATTTCATTTATCTGATTTTGCAGTTCGGGTATCTTGGCTTTTAATTCATGCAGTTCAGCAGTATAGCTGTCGGATAAAAGCCTATACTGGTCATCGGGAATTTTGCCGAGTACGTTATCTTCATACAGCTTTCTGAATATTACATTCAACTCGTTTTTGCGGTTATTCAACTTATCAAGCTCGGTTATCTTCTGACTGAGCTTTTTTCGGCTTTCCGACAAACTTCTTTGACTGATGCACTCAACAAATTTGTCCTTTTCATTGACCGCATAATAAATTGCCTGATTGATTTCCTCTCTGACAATTTCATCTAATACAATCTCACGGATTCGGTGTGGCAATACACAATCGACGTCCCTATGCCTACGGTAGGAACTGCACATAAAGTAATAACTTTTTGGCTTTGTCTTGTTTCCACTGTTGTAAGTCAGCCTTGCCCCGCAGTCGGCACAGTAGAGCAAACCACTATACTTATTGATTTTGCCTGACTTCGTAATTCTTCGTCTGCCCTCACGAACCTTCTGAACAATGTCCCATGTTTCCTTGTCGATTATAGCTTCGTGAGTGTTCTCAAATCTGAATTGATTTTCTATGGGAACAACTTTCTTTTTCCTATCCTTGTAGGACAAGGTTGTGGTTTTGCAATTCACCGTATGCCCGAGGTACACTTCATTTTCGAGCATTCCTACGATAGTTTTTGTCGCCCAACTGTATCGGTCTGTAATATCGGTTTTCTGAATTATAACTCCGTCATTTTCATAGCGGTACACAGACGGTCTTGGAATTTTCTTCTCGGCAAGAACCTTTGCAATATTCCTTGGTCCCATTCCTGTGGCACAGAGTTGGAATATCAGTTTCACATTCTTTGCAGTTTCTTCATTGATAATCAGATGTCCCTTCCTGTCGGGATCTTTCTTGTAACCGTAGGGAATATGAGAACCAATGCGTTCTCCTCGCTCCGCTTTAGACTTGATAACTGCACGAATCTTTTTGCTTGTATCTCGTGCAAACCATTCATTGAACAGATTTTTGAAAGGTGCAAGCTCATTTGACGAACTGTTCATGTCTTGACTGTCGTAGTTATCGTTGACGGCTATGTAACGAACATCTCTGTGTGGAAACTCCATTTCAATATAGTTGCCTACGCTTATGTAGTTTCTGCCGAGTCTTGATAAGTCCTTGGTTATTAGGGTTTCAACCTTATTTTCTTCAATAAGATTCAGTATTTTCTGAAATGCAGGACGGTCAAAGAATACTCCTGAATATCCGTCATCCACGAACACCTCAATATTTCTGAAACCGTTTTCGATTGCATATTTTGTAAGCATTGTCTTTTGATTTTCTATGCTGTTGCTGTCGCCCTCTTTCTCGTCTTCCTGAGAAAGTCTGCAATAGAGAGCAGTGATTTTTTCTTCTGTTGTGATTATATTATTCATTTATCCTCCTTATTTGCATCAAACCGCTTGAGAGTAATTTTTTGCAACGCAATCATACTCCTAAGCGGTTTGAATATCCAGACCAAATTTCAAATATTAAGATACTTTTTCAATTTCCTGCATCATAAGATATTTTAAATTATCCTCTGCCGTCCGATTGGAATTCATATCAAAGATTGAGTTGACAGAGTATGTAACTCCGTTTATCCTGTAATCTTTGTGTGAAATCATCTTATTATCTTCTACAATAACCATTCTGCTCCGTTTCAGATGACCGGCTACCGCAGAGTTATAATTTTCTGTTTTTGGAATTCTGAAGTCATTAATATCTTTCATTAAACCTCCATTCTGATGAAACTACATATTCAGATTAAATCCCATTTCTTCATCTTCGTATTCAATATTATCTTCTTTTGATATTGCACCTGCAATCAATCCGGCGGTAAGTCCAAGTAAAGTTCCAATATCACTGCCGTTTTGCTCGGCTACAATTCTTTTTCTGCGTTCTTCTTCATCTTCCGATTCATCAT
>DXYG01000014.1 GCA_019415925.1 Clostridiales bacterium | reverse complement strand
GTTGGGTAACAACTCCGTGTCCGTGTTGACTATCAAACGCAACCGATTATATCAAAATTGTTTTGACTAACAAACCTTTCCGTAGGGGACGGGTTCCCACACGTCCCATTCACAAAAATTGCATTGCAATTTTTGTGTGGACACGGCTCGCCGTGTCCCTACGTCAACGTTGCTATAATTCCAACGCTAAATTATGGTTTAGCTTACTAAACGGGATAACCATAAAAATTTGATTGACATTTATAATCGTTAGTGATATGATTATTAAAATTTTAGTTGGGTGATTGAAATGTTTAAATTCATTTTTAACAATTTCACAGTCGTCGATGCCCCTCGTTATGATTTTGCGAAAAATATAACGGGCTTACATTGTCGCCCCCATTCTCGGAATAACTGATGATTTTTTTAATTTCATTTGATATTCGGCGGTGGAAGCTCAAAAGGCTTTCACCGCTTTTGTTTAGAAAGGAGTAATTTTTATGTACGAAATCAGGAAAATCAGACCGAACGAAGTTGAAGATGCACTCAATCTTGCGCTTGAAGTTTTTATGCAGTTTGAAGCGCCTGTTTACAAGCGTGAGGGTGTTGAAACCTTTAAAAAGGATATTATTGAAAATCAGGAGTTCATTGAAAATTGTAGGGCAGGAATCTGTCCGATATACGCCGCATTTGACGGTGAGGAAATCGTCGGAATTATCGGAACGAGAGCAAACAAAACACATAAAAAACAGGGGCACGTTTTCGTGTCCCTGTAAAATCTGATTATTTGACAATATTAAGATTATATATGTAGTTGCAATCGACTTCGGTTGAAATTCCCGAAACTCGATGAGTCCATGTGTACTGGTGAATGTCATCGCTTATTGACGAAAAATCACCGTCAATCTGTGCAAGCCACGTTGAGTAATTCTTTTTGAGTGATGCTTTGTCAATGTTCCAATACATTCCGTTTGTCGCATAAACTCCCGCTTCAAAGCCGTTGATTTCAAGCTTACAGCAGAAACCGTCAATCAAATTTGTCAGCGTAGTTTTGCTGAGAAATGCCTGCGATTCTTCTTCTACATCATAATAAACAGGCAAATCAAATGTCTTTCCTTTTATACATCTAAGGCAGGCGTCAGCTTCTTTGAGTGCGTCGGAGTATGTAGTTGCGTAAGAGTACCAGTAAGCTCCGACCTTCAGCCCTGCCGCTTTTGCATTTTTGTAATTATGCTCAAAATAGCTGTCCTTCTGAGAAGTCAGGTTGCCGTAGCCTGCTCGGATAATCACGTAGTCGTAACCTGCCGTTTTAACCTTGCTGAAGTCAATATTTCCCTGTGCATACGAAACGTCAAGACACTTAACATTGCTTCCTCTTACCGTGACTTTACAACTTGCGGTTTTGCCGTTGTAGGTCTTAAAGGTTATTGTAGCCGTTCCCTGCATTTTAGGGCTGATTTGCGCCTTGTTGCCGCTTGTTTTCTTTACCGTTGCAACCTGTGTGTTGCTGCTGCTCCAGGTAAATTTATATGCATAGGAACCGCTGTTTGTGCTTTCCGATATTATGTAGTTCTCGCCGACTTTAAGCTCTTTTGAAGTAACGCTCAGGCTTGCGCTTGTCGGTGCGGCTTTGACTGTTACAACGCAGTCGGCAGTTACTCCGTTGCTGAGCGTACAGGTTATTGTTGCACTTCCTTGCTTTACAGCAGTAATACTGCCCGTGTTTTTTACAACAGAAGCAACCTCGGGGTCGCTTGAAGTGTACCATCTGAAATATGCGGCTGTATCATCGGGAGTGGTGCCGCTGAGGCTAAAAGTTTCGCCGACACCCAATGTCAGATTAGTTTTGTCCAGCGTTATGCTCTGTGCCATATTTTTTACCATAACACAGCATATAGCCACAAGTCCGTTTTCCGAAGTACAGGAAATGAAAGCCGTTCCGCTTGATACGGCTGTAATAGTGCCGTTGCTGTCAATTGAAGCTACAGAGCTGTTGCCTGAAATAAATTTAAAGGGATGGTCAGGAACATCTGTGTCTACAACGAGAGTGTATTTTTCACCCGCACCGAGTGTAAGAGTTGTTTTGTTAAGCTCAATTCTTGTAGGGGAAACTGTCGTGGTTGGTTGCGTAGGCTCGGTAGCATCTGACGGCTCTGTTTGTACGGTGGTTCCGGTTGTTGCTGAAGGTTCTGTCGGCTTTGCAGTTATAGCTGTTGAAGGCTCTTCTGTCGGCTCGGCAGTTTCGATTACAGTTGACGCTTCCGTCAGCTCGGCAGTTTCAGGCTGAGTAGATGGAGTTGTTGATATAAAATCCGTAGTTTCTTCAAAAATACTTGATGAGGCTTGAGTTGTGCCCTGAATTATAATACCTGCTAAAATCATTTGAAGATATGTAGAATCCAGAACGCTCAGCACACCGTCGCGGTTAAAATCAAATTCTTTCTGCTTCTCATCAGGTAAAACAATAAGTCCTGCAATATGCTTCTGAATGTCGGATACGTCTGTAATTGAATAGTCAGCCGCAGATACAGAAATAATTGAAAAGCAATACAGAATTGATAATATTAATGTAATTGCCGTCAGTTTTTTAAACTTCATTCAATCTCTTCCTTAATAAAATATTGCCTTAACGGAATAAACTAATAAATTATTTTATCATATATAGAAAAATAATTCAATATTTTGCCAAACTAAATATAAACAAAAACTACCAAAAACTACCAGTGAATTCCCAAAGTAAATTCAACAGTGGAATTTGAAGTGGAATTTAGTGTGGGAATTCACGAAATGAAGATTTGGTGAAGATTTTATGTGATTGCTTTGCAGTATTGCTTGAATATGTGCGCAATTCGTGATAAAATTATAAGGTATACATAATAAAATAAAAAAGGATATATAAAAGAGGGATAAAATGGAATACAAGTTTTCTGACAGGGTTTCGAATCTGAAACCGAGTGCAATAAGAGAAATTTTTAAGTATGCGTCCGACCCTGAGGTTGTTTCTCTTTCGGCAGGCAATCCGTCACCCGACGCTTTTCCTGCAAAGGAGATAGCAGAAATTTCAGCCGAGGTGCTGAAAAACGACCCGATTTCGGTTTTGCAGTACAGCGTAAGCGAGGGCTACACTCCGCTGAGAAATACGCTTACGGAGTATATGAAAAAGGAGCACAACACAGGCAGTGACTCTGATGATATTTTAATTACAACCGGAGCACAGCAGATTATGGATTTGTGCTCAAAGGCTCTTATCAACGAGGGCGAGGTTGTAATTTGCGAAGCACCGTCATTTATCGGCTCACTCAACACCTTCCGCAGTTATAACGCAAAGCTTGTGGGCGTTAAGGTTGAGCCTGACGGAATGAGCGTTGAGGAGCTTGAAAATGCGCTTAAGGCTAATCCTAAAGCAAAGCTTATCTATACAATACCGAATTTTCAGAATCCGTCGGGCGTTACAATGAGCCTTGAAAAGAGGAAAAAGGTCTATGAGCTTGCTAAAAAGTACGGCGTACTTATTCTTGAAGATAACCCGTACGGTGATTTGCGCTATAGCGGAGAGTATGTTCCGAATATAAAGTCGCTTGATACGGACGGAATTGTAATTTACGCAGGCTCTTTTTCAAAGGTAATTTCACCCGGAATGCGTGTAGCATACTGCATTTGTCCCAAGACGATTTTCCAAAAGCTCGTTGTCTGCAAGCAGGGCAACGACGTTCATACAAATATCTGGTCGCAGTACGTCTGCAACGAATTTATCACAAAGTACGATTTCAACGCTCACCTTGCAAAGCTGCGTGAGATTTACACCAAAAAGGCGGAATTCTGTATGGGATTGCTCGACAAATACTGCGCTCCTGCAATCACCTACCACAGAATTGACGGCGGACTTTTTATCTGGTGCGATTTGCCCAATAGCATTGATATGCCGTCATTCTGCAAAAAAGCAGTTGAAAACAAGGTTTGCGTAGTTCCAGGCAATGCATTTCTGACTGATGAAAACGAGAAATGCCAAAGCTTCAGAATTAACTTCTCAACACCGACAGACGAACAGCTTGAAAAGGGAATTAAGATTCTCGGAGAGCTGGCTAATAATTGGAGATAAACCAAAACAATACTTTTACGGAGGAATTAACATATGGAAAACGAAAAGAAAAAAGAGGTTGTGTTCAGCGCAATACAGCCCAGCGGAACAATCACTCTCGGCAACTACCTCGGTGCTGTGCGCAACTGGGTTGCAATGCAGGAAGAGTACAACTGCATTTATGCGCTTGCTGATTTGCACACAATTACCGTAAGGCAGGAGCCTGCAACAATGAGGAAGAATATCCTTGACGCTTACGCATCGATTATGGCGTGCGGAATTGACGTAGAAAAGAGCATTTTCTTCATTCAGAGCCACGTTCACACTCACGCTGAGCTTGCGTGGGCGTTAAGCTGTTACACTCAGTTCGGTGAGCTTTCGAGAATGACTCAGTTCAAGGATAAGTCTGCAAAACACGCTGACAACATCAACGCAGGACTTTTCACATATCCCGTGCTTATGGCTGCCGATATTCTGCTTTATCAGGCTGACAAGGTGCCCGTCGGTGCAGACCAGAAACAGCATATTGAGATTACAAGAAATATTGCTGAGCGTTTCAACGGACTTTACGGCAATGTATTCAAAATTCCCGACGGATTTATTCCGAAGAACGGCGCAAGAGTAATGAGTCTTCAGGACCCGACCAGAAAGATGAGCAAATCCGACGAAAACGTAAACGGCTGTGTGCATCTTCTTGATGCGCCTGAAGTAATTATGAAGAAATTCAAGCGTGCCGTAACCGACAGCGAGGCTTGTGTAAGATATGCCGAGGGCAAGGACGGCGTCAACAACCTTATGACAATTTACAGCGCAGTAACAGGTCTTACCTATGAGCAGATTGAGCACGACTTTGACGGCAAGGGCTACGGTGACTTCAAGACCGCTGTGGGCGAGGCTGTTGTTGAGGAGCTTCGTCCGATTCGTGAGCGTTACGAACAGCTTATCAAGGACAAGGCTTATCTTGAGGAGTGCTACAGAAAGGCTGATGAAATTGCGCTTAAAATCAGCAGCCGTACGCTTGCCAAGGTTATGAAGAAAATCGGCTTTATTCTTTGATTTTATTGCAAAGGTCAGATAAAAACAGTATGACAGGAATTGAAAATAGATTTTTTGACCTGATAAGAAAACATATCCTTTTGATTTTCGTTGTTGCAATTACAGCGTTTGGAATTGCAATTCACCTTTGCGGAATTGATTTTCAAAGTGACGATTACGTCAGCTTTCTGTTCCCTTGGTGGGTTGAAATTGAGGAATCGGGATTATGGGGACTTGCAACGCAAGTAGGAAACTACAACATACCGTATCAGATAATAACCTATCTGTTCACGCTTACTCCGCTGGAACCTCTGTATTCCTACAAGGCTTTGTCAATTGTCTTTGACTTTGTGCTTGCGCTGAGTGCGGCATTGCTTGTGTATTCCTTTGACAGCAAAAAATCGCATTTAAAGCCTGTGCTTACATACGGACTGGTTTTCTGTTCAATGACGGTTGTGCTCAACTCGTCGTTCTGGGCACAGTGCGATTCGATTTACGTTTCGTTTATACTTCTTTCAATCTGCTTTCTGAAAAAAGAGAAGAATATAAATTCGTTTGTAATGCTCGGAATTGCGTTTTCGTTCAAGCTTCAGGCTGTGTTTATTCTTCCCGTATTCCTATTTTATTATGTCTGCACCCGCAAGACTTCAATACTTCATTTTCTGATTATCCCTGCCGTTGATTTTGTTATGTGTCTGCCGGCAATTATCCTCGGTAGAAATCCGCTCGATATTATAACGATTTATGCCGAGCAAACCGATTACGGCAAGCTGATTCAGATGAACTGCCCGAATATATATGCGTTTATGTGTGAGGGCAACGATATGTATAATTATTTTCTTTTCAAAACGTTTTCAATTGTCCTGACAATTACAGTCCTCGGCGCGGGACTTTGTATGCTGATTTACAAGAGGACTGATTTGTCCGATACGCAGAATTTTCTGCTTGCATCAATCTGGACGGTGTTTACCTGCATAATGTTTTTATCGTCAATGCACGAGAGATATGCTTATCTTCTCGACATTCTGACTATTATTTATGCCGTTGTGAACGTCAAGCGTGTGTGGCTCCCGATTGTGTGCAACCTTGTGAGTCTGCGAGGATATTGCTACTATCTGTTTGCATATGACGTTCTGGATATAAAAATAACCGCAATTGTATACACAGCAGTGTATGCGTATGTTTCGTTTATTTTTATAAAAGACGTTGTAATGAACGGAAAAAAGATGGATGAAAAATTACAAATAAAAACAGCATAAAAAACTAATGCGGTACTGTCAATCGGCAGTACCGCATTTATGTTGTGAAATATCTGTTAATCACCAAAGGAAATTCCCATAGCCTTTGCGGTTTTGATTTCTTCGCAGTTTGTGGGAACGGTTTTGAGCTTTCCTGCAATTTCTTCAAGCGGAACAGGAACAACCTTGCCGTTGCGAAGTGCAACCATATTGCCGTAATTCTTGTCAATGATAAGCTGGGCGGCGGCTACACCGAAGCGTGTGGAAATAACTCGGTCATACGGGTCGGGACTTCCGCCTCTCTGGAAGTGACCGGGAACGGTAACTCTTGTTTCCTGTCCCGTTGCCTGCTCAATTTCGTCGGCGATTTTGTAGGAGATAGAGGGATACTTCATCTCTGCAATTGCCGCTTTTTTCTGCTTTTTGGGAAGTGAGGCAAGCTCCTTTGAAATTGCGCCCTCTGCTACGGCGAGAATTGAGAAATTCTTTCCGCTTGCGGTGCGTGCCTTGATTGTCTTGACAACCGAATTAATGTCATACGGAATTTCGGGAATGAGAATAATGTCTGCACCGCCTGCAATTCCTGCATAAAGCGTGAGCCAGCCAACCTTGTGACCCATAACCTCAATGATGAAAACACGTCCGTGCGAGGTAGCCGTTGTGTGAATACAGTCAATTACGTTTGTCGCAATGTCAACTGCGCTCTGAAAACCGAAGGTGATGTCTGTGCCCCAGAGGTCGTTGTCAATTGTTTTCGGGAGAGAAACAACGTTGAGTCCTTCTTCTCTGAGCAGATTAGCGGTTTTCTGCGTTCCGTTGCCGCCGAGGACAACAAGACAGTCAAGATTGAGCTTTTTATAATTCTTCTTCATAGCCGCAACCTTGTCAACGCTGTTTTCGTCAATAACACGCATAAGCTTGAACGGCTGTCTTGATGTGCCGAGGATTGTTCCGCCCATTGTGAGAATACCCGAGAAATTTTCGGGCTTCATACGCCTGTACTCACCGTAAATAAGACCTCTGTAGCCGTCGATTATGCCGATAATCTCAACATCATCGGGACCGTAGTAATTGTACAGGGTTTTGGCAACTGCCCTTATTGTTGAATTAAGTCCCTGACAATCTCCGCCGCTTGTTAAAATACCTACTCGTTTCATTCTTCGTTTTCTCCCTTCTTAATCGGTACAATCGGTGTTCCGACTGTCCTTGCATAGTCTGCTTTCATTGCGTTTTTCTGTGCTTTTAATGCGAGCTTTGAAAAATATTTCTGACAGTTAAGACGCTTTTTGCCTCGCTTGTCAACATTGGTGTAGGTCATATCGCTGTGCTGTCTGCGTGCATTTACCGTGTCCTTGAACATAGTATTCATTATGCCCTGCACACGGCTTTTTATATCTTCGTCCTCAACAGGGAATACAAGTTCAACTCGCTTATCAAGATTTCTGGGCATCCAGTCGGCACTGCCCATATAATACTGAGGATTTCCGTTGTTTTCAAAAATGAAAATTCTGCTGTGCTCCAGAAGTTGTCCGACAATTGAGATAACCTTTATGTTTTCGCTGAAACCCTTAACGCCCGGCACAAGACAGCAAATTCCCCTCACAACAAGGTCAACCTTAACACCTGCGTTTGATGCGTCGTAAAGCAGGCTGATGATTTTCGGGTCAACGAGAGAGTTTACCTTTGCCGTAATTTTTGCCGGAAGTCCGAGCTTTGCGTTCTGCGTTTCGTTGATTATCATTGCCTCAAAAAATGTTCTCATTCCGTGCGGCGCAACGATGAATTTCTTGTACTCGGGCGGGAAGGAATATCCCGTAAGCACATTGAACAGGGAGGATGCGTCAATTCCGTACTCCTCACGGCAGGTAAACATTCCTATGTCGGTGTAGAAACGTGCTGTGCTGTCGTTGTAGTTGCCCGTTCCCATATGCAGATAACGTCTGATTCCGTCGTCGTCACGGCGTACAACGAGGCAGATTTTGCAGTGCGTCTTAAGTCCCGTAAGACCGTAAATAACGTGACATCCTGCCTTTTCAAGCTTGTTTGCCCACTGAATGTTGTTTTCTTCGTCAAACCTTGCCTTAAGCTCGACAAGTACGGTGACCTGCTTTCCGTTTTCGCAAGCCTTGATAAGTGCCGCTACAATCGGAGAATTTCCGCTGACACGGTAAAGCGTCTGCTTGATTGCAAGCACCTTCGGGTCAACAGCGGCTTTCTTTACAAAGTCAACAACAACGTCAAAGCTTTCGTACGGGTGGTGAACAAGTCTGTCTTTTTCACGGATAGCCTTGAAAATATCGTCATATCCGCAGAATTCGGCAGGCGGATTTACGGGAACAATCGGCTCAAAGCAGAGGTTTTCACAGCCGTCAATGTGTGCAAATTTTGAAAGGAAGGTAAGGTCAAGCGGGCCTCTTTGCAGATATATCTCGTCCTCACTGACTTCGAGTGCGTCGATAAGGAACTTTCTGATTTCCTTGTTGCACTTCTTGCTGAATTCAAGCCTTACGGGAACGCCTCTCTTGCGTTTTTTGATTGACTTTTTAATTTCAGCCATCAAGTCCTCTGTGTCCTCGTCAATGTCGAGGTCGGAGTCCCTTGTTATGCGGAATGCATCGTATTCCTTAATATTATAAAGCTCAAAAAGCTCGGTAAGGTATGCGGCAATTATCTTTTCAAGCAGGATAAATGCCCTGCCCTCGTGGGACGGAAGCTCAAGAAATCTCGGCAGAATCGAGGGAACCTGAACCACTGCGAAAAATTCCTCGTTTTCAGCGTTGGTAAGCCTTAGTGCAATATTCAGGCTTTTGTTTGCAAGCAACGGAAAAGGTCTGCTTGTGTCAACCGCCATAGGGGTAAGAACAGGAAAAACTACCTTATGAAAATACTCGTCAATAAAAGCCTTCTGGTCGCCGTCAAGCTCGTCAACATTCTTGAAGGTTATTCCGTTTGCACGCAGTGACGGAATTATTGAGCGGTTGTAGCACGAGTACTGCTTTTTGGCAAACTCGTGGATTTTTTCGGAAAGACGGCTCATAACCTCAGTGGGAGTAAGTCCCGAAGCGTCCTTTGACTTTACTCCGTGGTGAATCTGGTCAAGCACTCCCGCAACCCTGACCATAAAAAATTCGTCAAGGTTTGATGCGGTTATGGAAAGGAAGTTGCACCTTTCCATAATCGGATTATCCTTTTTTGTTGCTTCTTCCAGAACTCGCTTGTTGAAGTCAATCCAGCTTAGCTCACGGTTGTTATAGGGCATACTGTGCCATTGTGCCATCTGTTTTGCTTTATCGCTTTTTTTCTTATTATCATTTGCTGACATTAAATCACCGCCGAAAAAATATATATTATACAGCATATGTATATATAATTATTATATATCATAATTAATAATAATTCAAGGTGACAAAATCAAATAAATGTGAGAATACACAAATTTTACGATTATTTTACATATTCTTGTAAAAAAACACCGCATATCTCTGCTAATAAACAAAGATATGCGGTGCATAATTTTTAAAAAATGATTTTAATATACAAGATATTTCTGCATACAGGTTGTGTCCATAACAGTAACCTGTCCGTCAAAGTCAAAGTCGCACTGTGCAATCTGCTCGTCAGTCAACTGAATCTGACTGCTGACATACTGCTGAATCATTGTTGCGTCAAGGATTGAAATGTAGCCGTCACCGTTTACGTCGCCAACGCCGAGTCCGTTGGCAGGCTTGTTGCCTGAGTTTGCAGGGGGAGCAACAGTAGTCGGCTGAGTAGTCGGCTTAGCTGTTGTGGGCTGTGTTACTGCACCTACATAGCTGCAATAATCCATACAAACCCAACCTTTTTTACCGTCATAGGTTGTGTAGCCCCAGTTGTAATCGGAATCTGATTTAACATCAGTTATTGTAATCTGTGTGTTGCTTGGAATTGTTAGCAGTACGCTGTTGCCTGTACCTACGCCGCTTCTCATATTAAGAGCGGCGGTTGTTTTGTAAATACCTGTTTTATATGTTATGGGAAGAGTTTCAGCTTGTCCGCTGCTGAATTCGCCTATGTAGATATAGCCCTGGAAGTTCCACCAGCTTGCACCGCCTGCGTTTGAGTCAGACGTGCTTGCGTAGGTAAGGTAGAAGTTATTGCCGCTCCATGCAGAGTTCGAGAACGTAATTTGTCCGTTTTCGATTTTTTCAACAACGGCAACGTGACCGCCGCCTCCGTTGTATGACCAGCAGGCAATTGCGCCGAGCTTTGGCGTTTTTCCGTAGCTGTAGTAACCGTTTGATTTGTTGTAGCCGTACCAGTCCTCGGCATTGCCCCAAGAAAGCTTGGGCTCTGTTTTGAGAATTTCATAAGCTCTGCCGTAGGCATAAGCCGTACAGTTGGGCATACCGTAGCCGTATTTATAGAAAACGTTTATATCGCTGTAATAATATTTATTAGTTGACGCAGGAGCGGAGAGCCTTGGTGAGAAGGTTGTAGCCGCATTTGCGAAAATTGACACTGAAAAAACAGATGTAAAAAGAATTGCAACAGTCACAACTACCGCAGAAACTCTTTTTGTAAAACGATACTTCAAAGAAACACCCTTTCTGTTTAGATTTATTATATAAATTACAAATTATTCCAAAAATAAAAATTACTAAAATGTAACCTTTAATAATAATTTTACCATATTGTAATCAAAAAATCAAAGAGTAATTGCACTGATAAAAGGTGTTTTTTCGACTCATATTTACAACAATTTACACAATAAGTAAAAGATAATGCAACACCGCACAATAATTATGTGCGGCGGTACACCTCTATTCTACGCTTTTCAGGCTTTCTACCATATTTACCGCCTTGATTTTAAAGCTCATTACGGCGTTTACAAGCAGTGAGAACAGCATTGTAAAGCCTGCGGCGTAAATGAACGAGGTGGGGTGGATTTCACGTCCGAACATAATATTGTCAATCTCAACCGTCTGCACAATAAACGACGTGAGGAATATTCCGAGCACAAGCCCGACAATAATTCCGAGCAGGGTTAGCACAATGTTTTCCTTGTAAATGAACGATGAGGTTTCTCTGTTGTTAAAGCCGAGCACCTTGAACGTTGCAATTTCACGCACACGCTCGGCAATGTTGATGTTTGTAAGATTGTACAGCACAACGAACGCAAGAGCCGCCGCACAGGTAATCATAACAAGCACAACAAGGTTGAGCGAGTTGAGCATATTTTCAAATTCTTGAAGGCTGGTTGCAATTAATGATACAGCCGCAATTCTGTCGTCCTTTAAAATCTCGGAGCTGAAGCTTTCCTGAGCAGTCTGAGAATTGTCATCAAGCTTTACGTCAAGCATATTGTATGACGGATTTTTGCCGTAGAGAGTGCTGTACAGCGTTGGCGTCATATAAATATAGTTGTGCAGATACTGCTCAAAAATTCCGCAGACCTTTGCTTGGCTGTCGCCGAATTCACCGCTGATTCTGATTGTATCGCCGACTTTTATGCCGAATTCTTCAGACAGCTTTTCATTGATAAGAACGCCGTCATCGGTGAGGGTTAGTTCTTCTTTACCCTTGCGTGTGTGGAGTGAGATGATTGAATCAAGCTCGTCGGGATTCTGCATAACGGTAAGATATGTGCTTTCGTCCTTTAGCTGACCGTTAAATTCAACGGTTGCGTCCTGTTGTGAAGCAAGCATAAATCTGCTGACGTTTTCTCTGCTTTCAACATCGGAAGTGAGGTAGGAAAGCTCTTTTTCGTTTCCGCTTTCTTTCGGAACGATTACTGCATCATATTTGTAAATTGTTTCAAACTGGTCTTTTGTAAGAGGGTCAAAGCTGTTTAAAAGTCCGAATGCCGCAACAATAAGAGCCGTACAGCCTGCAACGCCGATTACCGTCATACAAAGTCTTGATTTGTACCTGAACAGATTTCTTGCCGTCAGCTTTGCGGTAAAGCTGAAACGCTTCCATAGCGGGGTGATGTATTCAAGCAGAATACGCTTGCCGGGTTTCGGTGCTTTCGGACGCATAGCCTCGGCAGGCTTGTGCGACAGCGAACGCATACAAACGACTACCGAAACAATGGTGGTGCATAAAACTGCGGCGGCAATTCCGAGAACAACGCTCTGAATGTTCAGCACAAGCGTTATGTCGCCGATGTAGAACATAATTTTGTAGGCGTTGTAAATTATAAACGGCAGAGAGCACACACCGAGTACGGTGCCGATTACACTGCCGAGAATTGCGGCAATAAGCGAATAGATTACAAATTTTGTTATGATACTTATATTGCTGTAGCCTAGCGCCTTGAGCGTGCCGATTTCGGTGCGTTTTTCCTCAATAAGTCTGGTCATAGTCGTTACGCATACGAGTACGGCTACGAGCAGGAAAAATACGGGGAATACTGAAGCAACCGCATCAAGTCTGTCTGCATTCAGCGAAAACGAGGCGTAACCGGGATTGTCGTCACGTGTAAATACGTACCATTCGGGAGCTGACAGCTTGTCAAGTTCCTTTTGTGCGTCGTTTATTTCTTCTTCGGCTTCGGCAAATTTTTCGTCTGCCTTTGATTTTTCTTTGTCATATTCATTTCGAGAATCGTCAAGCTTTTGCTGACCTTCGGTTTTCTGCCTTTCAAGCTCCTTTACACCGTCGTCATATTGTGACTGTGCAGTATCAAGGCTGTTTTCGGCTTCAACGAGCTTGTTGTAGCCCTCTGTTTTTTGCGTTTCAAGCTCTGCTTTTCCGTTTTCAAGCGCAGTTCTGCCGCTTTCGATTTGAGCGAGTGCAGAGTCAATCTGTGCCTGTCCCTCGGCTTTTTTGGTATCAAGCTCGGTCTGCGCAGAGTCAAGCTTTGCCTTGCTTTCTTCAAACTGCGAAATTGCCTGACTGTATTGTGAATTGAGATTATCAAGAGTTTGCTGTGCCTGTTCAAGCTGAGAACTGAGCACAGCGATAATGTCGGGATTTGTTTCAGCCGCTATTGCGGCTTTCAGTGAATCAACAGCCGTCTGTGCCTGCTCAATTCCTGCAAGGAGCTGTGGCTCCTGTGTGTTTTTAAATTCGTTGTACGCTGTTTCGTACTCGGCTCTGCCGCTGTCGATTTCGTTCTGAGCAGAGAGAATCTGAGAGTCAAAATCGGCTTTTGATTTTTCATATTCAGTCTGAGCATTTTCAAGCTGAGTTTCCTGCTTGCTGATTTTGTCCTCAGCAGAGGCTATTTTTGAATAGTATTCGTTTTTGGAGCTTTCAAGCACGCTTTTTCCGCTTTCTATCTGCGATTTTGCACTGTCAAGCTCATTTTGCGCATCTGCGATTTTTTCGTCAAATTCCTTTTGCGAGGAGTCAATTTTGTCCTTTGCATCATCTAACTGTTTTTCAGCCTTTGTTTTTTCGTCGTTATATTCTGTTTTTGCGTCATCAAGCTCATTTTTTGCCTTCTGAATTACGTCCTTGTCAAAAGCTTCGCATTGTGCGTTTGCGGTTGTTTCAAGAGTTTTTGCAAGGCTTTCCGAGTTTTCTTCGTAATCCTCAGAAAATGCAGAGCAGTTTTCGGAAAAATCGGCTTTTACATAAAGCTCCGTATAGCGTTCGGTCTTGAAGCTGTCACTGCCTATATACATATACTCGGATATTTTTCCGTTTCCTATGCTTGTTGTGCCACGCTGGTACGATATGTACAGCGGAGAATTTACCATACCGACAACGGTGTATTCAAGGCTGTCAAGCTGTTCTGTCAGGTCTTTGTCGCCTGCCTCTTTAGAAAAGGTAATTTTATCACCGACTTTGTGCCTTGTACCGGAAATTGAGTCGTGCTCAACGAGTATTTCATTCGGCTTTTCGGGCATTCTGCCTTCCTTGATAACAAGTGAGTTTTGCTCAGCATTATCACCGTATTTTTCGGGAACGGCAATCAGCCTTACGACGTTTCCTCCGTTTTCGGCTGTAATCTGTGCGTCGCAGAAGTACGACGGCATAACCGAAGAAACACCCTCGGTCTTTTCAACCGCCTTGATATCGTCCTCGTCAAAGCCGACTGTGGAAACAAGCCTGTAGTTCATAAGATTCTGCTCTTTGTAGTAGTTCTCGGCAAGGTTATACATTGACGGTACGGTAGCCTTGATTCCTGCGAAAAATCCAACGCCGAGCGCAATTATAGCCATTATAGAAATGAAACGTGCTTTGGTATTTTTTATTTCACGAAACGTGTTTTTAATAAGTGATTTTGTCATAAGAGCCGCCTTCTTTAGCGCTTACCATTCAATTTCTTCAACGCTCTTTGGATTTTCGTTGTAAATATCCCTTACGATTTTACCGCTTTTCATCTCGATTACGTGGTCAGCCATAGGAGTGATTGCGCTGTTGTGGGTGATAAGGACAACGGTCATCTTCTCCTTTTTGCAGGT
Organism: Clostridiales bacterium; assembly: GCA_019415925.1. Lineage (GTDB taxonomy): Bacteria > Bacillota > Clostridia > Oscillospirales > Acutalibacteraceae > Ruminococcoides. The sequence continues at coordinate 26,157 of DXYG01000014.1, read as the reverse complement.
GTCCTGCAAAAGCTTGAGAATCTGTCTGCCTGTGTTGTAGTCAAGCGCACCCGTCGGCTCGTCGCAAAGCAGAAGTCCCGGACGTTTTGCAAGCGCTCTTGCAATTGAAACTCTCTGCTGTTCGCCGCCCGAAAGTTGCGCTGGGAAGTTGTCTTTTCTGTCTAAAAGTCCTACGCTTTCAAGTGCCTTTTCACTGTCAAGCGGATTTTTGCAAATCTGCGCCGCAAGCTCGACGTTCTCTTTTGCAGTTAGGTTGTGAACAAGGTTGTAGAACTGAAACACAAAGCCTATGTCAAATCTGCGGTATTCAATGAGCTGTTTGTCGCTGAATTTGCTTATGTCCTTGCCTTTGACGATGATTTCACCCTCGGTGCAGTTGTCCATACCGCCGAGAATGTTTAATACTGTTGTTTTACCTGCACCCGATGCGCCGACGACAATTGCAAATTCTCCCTGTTCAATGCTAAAGGAAATTCCGTCAACAGCGTTTATTACAACTTCGCCCATTTTGTAGCGTTTATATACATTTTTAAATTCAACAAGACTCATATAAATCACCTGTTTTATATGTATATTTAATTATACGATTATACCATTTTTACCCGTTTTTATCAATATATTTTACTTTATAAATGTTTATAAACCATAATTTGTCGAGTGCCTCGACATGCAAATCGGGCAGCCAAACGGCTGCCCGAATATCAGACTGTTTTATATCAGTCAAAGAATTTTGCGTGGATTGCAGAAACTGCCTTGTCAGCGTCTGCTGCATCGATAAGAACGGAAACCTTGATTTCGCTTGTGCTTATCATCTGAATGTTAATCTGAGCGTCATAGAGAGCCTCAAACATCTTTGTAGCAACGCCTGCGTGGCTTTCCATACCAGCGCCTACGATTGAAATCTTTGCAACGTTGTCGTCATAGAGAATTTCAGCTGCGCCGAGGTTTTCCATATAATCCTTAAGGCAGGCAACAGCTTCCTGACCTCTGTCCTTAGCTACTGTAAAGCTGATGTCCTTCTTGCCGTCATGACCGATAGACTGAAGGATAATATCAACATTAATATCCTTTGCAGAAAGCTTTGAGAACATCTTGAAAGCAAGACCGGGAAGGTTGGGAATACCCGTAACAGAAATTCTTGCTACCTCTGTATCTTTAGCAACACCGCTGATTAACATTTTCTCCATTTTTGTTTTCTCCTTTACTATTGTACCCGAAGCCTTAGCCATACTTGAAAGCACTTCAAGCTCGATGTTATATTTTTTAGCCATTTCAACCGAACGGTTGTTAAGAACCTGAGCGCCGAGTGTGGCAAGCTCAAGCATTTCGTCATAGGAAATTTCCTTGAGTTTTTGAGCGTTTTTAACCTTTCTGGGGTCTGCTGTGTAAACGCCCTCAACGTCTGTGTAAATCTGGCACAAGTCAGCGTGCATTGAAGCGGCAATAGCAACTGCGCTTGTGTCGGAGCCGCCTCTGCCGAGCGTTGTAACGTCGCCGTACTTGGAAAGTCCCTGGAAGCCAGCAACTACAACAATATTTTTCTTGTCAAGCTCACGTCTGATTCTCGAAGCGTCAACTCTTTTGATTCTTGCGCTTGTGTGGGCAGAAGTTGTTTCAAAGCCTGCCTGCCAGCCGAGCAGTGAAACTGCGTGGTAGCCGAGCTTTTCAATTGCCATTGCAAGAAGTGAAATTGAAATCTGCTCGCCTGCGGCAAGAAGCATATCCTTTTCACGACGGGAAGCGTTGGGGTTAATCTCCTGCGCCTTTTCGATAAGGTCGTCTGTTGTGTCGCCCTGTGCAGATACAACGACTACAACGTCGTTGCCCTTTGCAAAGGTGTCCGTTACGATTTTCGCAACGTTCATTACACGCTCGGCGTTTGCAACAGAGCTGCCGCCGAATTTCTGAACTATCAAACTCATTTACTCAATACTCCTCTTTTGTTTTTTATAGGAATTTGCGCCGATATAGTCGGGCAAAACAGAATAAGCAATATCAATCAGCCTGTTCGGATTATAAATCGCCTATGCGGATTGTTGAAAGAACTTCCACGCCCTCGTTTCTGAGTGCTTCTGTCTTTTCTATAATATCTCCATATGGCATTTCTGTTGTAACAAATGCAGCTTCAAGAGCAGGAACATTTTCTCTTTTAATTACGCTGATTGCACCGAAAATCTTTTCTGCCTTTTTAAGAGCATTTTCGCCATTAACACGAACGTATACGGCTGTTTTTGACTCTGTGTAGGGAATGATGTTGCTGCCGTTTCCGTCTGCCCAGAAAAGGTATTTTCTGGTTTTGAGGTGCTTGCAGCAGTCAACTACGTCTGCAACAACTGCGCTTGCTGTGGGGAGCTTGCCTGCGCCCTTGCCGTAGAATACTACGTCGCCTGTGCAGTCGCCTCTTACCATAATTCCGTTGAACTCGTTGTCAATATTTGCAAGCTGACTCATATTCGGAACGAACATAGGAGCAACAAGAATGTCAACTCTGCCGTCGTCAAGGCGTTTAACCTTGCCGATAAGCTTGATTACGCAGTTGAATGCTTCGGCATACTTTACGTCCTCAAGAGTGATTTCCGTAATACCCTCGGTATGTACCGAATCGGGATAAACGTGCTTGCCGAATGCAAGGGAAGCAAGAATACAGATTTTGCGGCATGCGTCGTGACCTTCGATGTCGGCTGCGGGATTTCTTTCTGCAAAGCCGAGGTCCTGAGCAAGCTTTAATGCGTCCTCAAACTGCATACCGTCCTCAATCATTTTTGTAAGGATAAAGTTTGTTGTACCGTTTAAAATACCTGCAATTTCATAAACAATGTTAGCCACAAGGCACTGACTCATAGGACGGATAATCGGAATACCGCCGCCTACCGAAGCCTCAAAAAGGAAGTTAACGTTTTCTTCCTTTGCTATTGCAAGAAGCTCTGCACCGTGCGCCGCAACAAGCTCTTTGTTCGAGGTTACAACGCTTTTGCCTGCCTTTAAGCACTGCTTTACAAAGTCATAGGCAGGGTTTAAACCGCCCATAACCTCAACAACAACTCTGACCTCACGGTCGTTTATAATGTCATTGAAGTCCTTTGTAAATCTGTCTGCAAGAGGACTGTCGGGAAATTCACGCAAATCAAGAATGTGCTTGATGTAAATTTCCTCGCCGAGACTTGCAAAAAGCTTCTGTTTGTGTGTTGTGAGGATTTCGGCTACGCCTGAGCCGACAACTCCGTGTCCCATTATTGCTACTGAAACCATATCTTTACCTAACCTTTCAGTTTATTTATATATTAAATGTTTATTAACCAAATCGTAGGGAACAACCCCTGTGTTGTTCCTTAAATACCTGATAAACTTCTTTAGGAACGACACAGGGGTCGTTCCCTACAATCTTATCAAAAGATTATTATTGAATACAAATTGGCTTTTATAGCTATGCTTCGGGTGCAGGCTCGGGGGTGTTGCCGCCTTCTCCGCCGCCTTCGGGCGTACTGCTTTCGCCGCCCTCGGGGTTACTGCTTTCACCGCCGCTGCTTTCGCCTCCGCTGTTCTCTTCGCTGCTTTCGCCGCCGGAGTTTTCATCACCGCCGCTGTTTTCACCGCTGCCGGAGCTTTCGCCTGAGCCGCTCCATTCTCCGCCTGAACTTTCGGAGCTGTAGTTACTGTTTCCGGCATTATAGTCGTAATATCCGCCCATCGCAGGCATATTGTCCTCGGTGTAATAACCTATATATCTGCCTGACGGATAATCGGTTGTTACGATAAGTCCGTTATAGGGGTTGTACTGCGCTTCAACAAGGTTGGGGGAGAGGTTGTATTCCTTCTGCTCCTTGCCCTCAAGGTACTTGCCCATTACGTTTGCAAAGAACTTCGGTGCAACTGTTCGTCCTGCATCACTAATACTGTCGGGCTGGTCAAAGCCGCACCATGTTGCAAGGGTTGCATACGGAGAAAGTCCGCAGAACCAGGAGTCTTTGTTGTAGTCGGTTGTACCTGTTTTGCCGATAACATCCCAGCCGCTGATTTTAGCGTAACTTGCGCCTGTGTGACTGAGCTGTGTGTAGGTCATATTGTAGCTTAAAAGTCTGTTCATAATGGAAGCAGTTTCGGCAGAATAAGCCTGCTTGGGAATTGCTTCACGGTTATCGATAATAATATTATCCTCAGAGTCGGTTACGTAGTAGTAGGTGTACGGCTCGTAGTAAAGACCGCCGTTGCCCATATAATTGTATGCAGCAGCCATTTCTCTTACCGAAACACCGCCGTTCATACCGCCGATTGAAAGTGCACCGGTATTTCCTGCGTCCTCCTCGGAAAGCTTTTTGAATCCCATTTTTGTAACAGCCTGTTCGTAGGCAACCGACGGACCGCCGATTAAGTTCATTGTCTGAACTGCTGTTGCGTTTGATGAAATTTCAATCGCATCGGGCAACAGCATATCTCCGTTATAACTGCCGTATGCGTTGTTAGGTCCCGATACAAGCTGACCGTTTACGTCTTTCCAGTTGTCAACAGGCTCGTCCTTTACAAGCGACGAGTAGTAAAGCATTTTGTTGTCTATTGCGTACGGATAAACAATTACGGGCTTGATTGAAGAACCCGGCTGTAACGACGAGTGCGTTGCTCTGTCCCATTCAAGCGCCTGAGTCTTTTTCTTTGAGCTTCCGACGGTAGCAATAACCCTGCCGTCAAAGCCCATAAGCACTGAGCCAATCTGAAGCTCGGAATCGTAGGTTTTATCAATATTCTGCGCAGCCTCTTCTATATAGTTTTGCATTTCTTCGTCCATTGCGCAGTAGATTTTAAGTCCCTCTGTATAGAGCTTTTCGGAAGCGGCTTCCTCGCTGATATTGTAATACAGCGCAAGGTCCTCTCTCAAATCATAGAACACCTGGTCAATGTACCAGTTCTGAACGTAGTCGTTGTCATCGTCATCTTCTTTGGTATTCTGAAAGCCGACAAAGGTCATATTTGCCGATTCCTTCATAGCCTGTTCGTACTCGGACTTTGTAATCTTGCCCTGGTCGTACATTTCGCTGATTACGACTTCACGGCGTCTTTTGTTGTTTTCGGGATAAACAAGGGGATTCCACAAGGACGGATTCTGCGTAATGCCTGCAATTGCGGCACATTCCGCAATTGAGCAGTCCTTTATGCTCTTGTCAAAATAGAGCTGTGCGGCTGCTTCAACACCCTGACAGTTGTTGCCGAAGTTTACGACATTGAGGTATGCCTCAAGAATCTGGTCCTTTGTATATTCGTCCTCAAGCTTTAACGCCTTGCAGATTTCACGAAGCTTACGGTTGATTGAAACCTCGTTGTCATCGGTTATGTTCTTGATAAGCTGCTGGGTGATTGTCGAGCCGCCGTAGGTGTCCTCGCCCGTAGCAAGGTTTACTACAGCAGAGAGCGTTCTTGCCCAGTCAACGCCGTCGTGGTCATAAAAACGCTTGTCCTCAATTGCGACAACAGCGTCCTTCATAGCCTGCGGAATATCCTGATTGTCAACCCAGATTCTGTTCTCTGTGCTGTAAAGCGTCTGATATTCCTTGAACTCGCCTGTTTTGTCGTCCTTAATATAGATAAAGCTTGTCTGATTAAGTGATTTTGCCTTGAGGTCAATGCCCGTCGGCTCAGAAGCGAGCGTGAAAATGTAAATTGAAAGAGAAATTCCTGCTATGAAAAATGCAACAAAGCAGATTGTAAAGGCAGTGAGCAGAAATTTCCCCAGCCCTTTAAAAAATCTTTTTACTCCGCTTTCGCTTTTTTCGGTAATAATGCCTGTATCAGCGGATTTGTCCGTGTAACGGCTTATGTCTGTTTCACGTTTGTTACGCATATTTACTCCTTTAACGGCAATTTGCCTGTTTGAGACTCAATAAACAATGTAAAGTCTTTATAATACAATTATGTTGATAAAATAGAGTAAAAAACACTATTAATAGTTATTATAGCACCTCAGATTAAAAAAATAAATATCTTAAATTAAATTTTTATTAAAAAATATAGAGTTTCAGCGAAGGTTTTTTATGTAAAAGGGTGAATATTCACCTCTTTTCGGGAAAAACTACGGGTAATAAGCGTTCAAAGTGAGGAATTTAAAATGAAAAAGCTGGTACTTATTACGGGAATAATACTTATGGTGTGCCTGTTTACAAGCGTTTATGTCTCTCCTGCGGCAACTGTCGGTACTCAGACTTCGGCTACACAGGAAAACAAAGGCGGTGAAAACGAGGTTTTTGTGCTGAAATCCGAAAACAACCGCATAGTTGTCTACCGATTCGGAGAAAACACTCCGTATCTGACAACCGATACTCTTGTCAGCACGCTCCCGAAAGGGGATATTATGCTGCTTGAAAAGGGAATAGAGGTAAAGGGAGAGGAAAATCTCAAAAAATCGCTGGAGGATTATTGCAGCTGAAAGTGATATAGGTTATATTTGCTTTGATATTGGTAATAAATGGGTTATTACCCAAAAAGTTGAACATATATATTGACTTTTGGACTCTTTTGCGTTAGTATTAACTTAAAATGCCATAATACTAAAATAAGGTAACTGCGGCTTTGTGCCCTGTGCTTGTATGATGAAATCTTGCAAAGCAGTGAGTTGTCACAAACCGCAGTATAATGCAGAAAAGGAGAATGTACATATGATTTCTACCGTTATAGATCAGTCACTTGGTCTTGAGTTCCCTATATTTCAGGGAGGTATGGCATGGGTTGCTGACGCATCTCTGGCTGCCGGTGTTTCAAACGCAGGCGGCTTAGGTCTTATTGCCGCAATGAACTCAAACGGCGAACAGCTCCGTGAGGAAATCCGCAAGTGCAAGGAGCTTACGGACAAGCCCTTCGGTGTCAACATTATGCTCATGAGTCCCTTTGCAGCAGAGGTTGCAGACGTTGTTGTCGAGGAAGGCATAAAGGTTGTTACAACCGGTGCAGGAAATCCCGGCAAGTATATGCCAAAGTGGCTTGAAGCAGGAATTAAGGTTATCCCCGTAGTTCCCAGCGTTGCGCTTGCAAGAAAGATGGAGAAGAACGGCGCTTTTGCTGTTATCGCAGAGGGCGGCGAGTCGGGCGGTCACGTTGGCGACCTGACAACAATGGCTCTTGTACCGCAGGTTGTTGACGCTGTTTCAATTCCCGTAATTGCGGCTGGCGGTATTGCAGACGGCAGACAGATTGCAGCTGCATTTATGCTCGGCGCAGTGGGCGTTCAGGTAGGAACAAGATTCCTTGTTGCAGAGGAATGTACAATTGCTCAGGAATATAAGGATAAGATTTTAAAGGCTAAGGATATTGACACTGTTGTTACGGGCAAAAGGCTCGGACATCCCGTTCGTGCAATCAGAAACGCCTTTACACGTGAATACACAAAGGCAGAGTACAACTCATCAGAGGTTTCGGACGAGGAGCTTGAAAATATGGGTATCGGCAAGCTTCGTCTGGCTGTAAGAGAGGGTGACGTTTCAAACGGCACAGTGCTTGCAGGTCAGGTAGCCTCTATGGTTAAAAAGGAACAGCCTGCACGTGAGATGATTGTTGAAATGTTTGAACAGGCTGAAGAAGTATTGAACGGAGCGACAAAATGGGTAAAATAGCGTTTATTTTTTCGGGACAGGGCGCACAGTACAGCGGAATGGGCAAGGAGCTTTACGAGGCTTCTCCTGCCGCAAAGGCTGTTTATGATATGGCGGATTCTGTAAGAGAGGGCACTTCAAAGCAGTGCTTTGAGGGCAGTACAGAGGAGCTTTGCAAGACTGTGAACACGCAGCCGTGCGTATTCACAGCCGACCTTGCGGCGGCTTATGCGCTTGTTGAAAAGGGCGTTAAGCCCGACTGCGTAGCAGGCTTTTCACTCGGTGAAATTGCGGCTCTTGCGTTTTCAAAAATGCTCTCCGATGAAGAAGCATTCAGGCTTGTCTGCAAAAGAGGCGAGCTTATGGACAAGGCTGCTACCGAGAATCCTGGTGCAATGGCGGCTGTTATGAAGATTACTCCTCAGCAGGTTGAGGAGATTTGCGCTAAGTTTGACAAGACATATCCCGTAAACTACAATTCACCTGCACAGACTGTTGTTGCAACAACAAGCGAAAATGCAGACAAATTCTGCGACGCCGTAAAGGAAGCAGGCGGCAGAGCAAAGCTGCTTGCAGTAAGCGGTGCATTCCACTCGCCGTTTATGGCAAAAGCCGCTGACGGACTTGCAGAGTATATGGAGAATGTTGATTTTTCAGAGCCTGAAACCGTTATTTACTCTGATGTAACCGCAAAGCCGTATGAGGGCGATTACAAGGCTCTTGTAAAGGCTCAGGTCGAAAGCCCCGTAAAGTGGCAGACAATCGTTGAAAATATGATTGCCGACGGAGTTGATACGTTTATCGAGGTCGGAGTCGGCAAAACGCTGACAGGTCTTGTAAAGAGAATCAACGGCGACGTAAAGGCGTTCAAGGTTGAAACTCCTGCCGACATTGAGGCGCTGGAGCTTTGATTTAATATACATTTCGCAGGGCAAGGGCTTAGCTCCTGCCGTATAAATTCGGAGGTAAACAATATGGATTTTACAAATAAAACAGCCGTTGTAACAGGCGGCTCAAGAGGAATCGGTCTTGCAATTGCAACAAAGCTTGCACAGGGCGGCGCAAACATTGCAATTCTCTATGTAGGCGACGAGAGCGAAGGCATCAAGGCTAAGGAAGAGCTTTCACAGTACGGCACAAAGGTAGAGCAATATTTCTGCGACGTATCCGACTTTGAGGCTTCACAGAAGGTAGTTGAAAAGGTTATTGAGGAGTTCGGCGGAATCGATTTTCTCATCAACAACGCAGGAATCACACGCGACAAGCTCATTCTCAATATGGATGAAAAGGACTTTGACGCAGTAATCGGCGTAAACCTCAAGGGTACTTTCAATATGATTAAGCACACCTACAAGCACTTTATGAAGAAGCGTTTCGGCAGAATCGTAAGCACTTCTTCAATTGTAGGTCTTAACGGCAACGCAGGACAGGCTAACTATTCCGCATCAAAGGCAGGCATTATCGGACTTACAAAGTCCGTTGCAAAGGAGCTTGCAGGCAGAGGTGTTACAGCCAACGCAGTTGCTCCCGGCTATATCGGAACCGATATGACAAACGTGCTTTCCGACAAGGTAAAGGACGCTATGAAGGCACAGATTCCCGCAAAGCGCATCGGTACTCCCGACGACGTTGCAAACGTTGTAGCATTCCTTTGCTCCGACGAAGCAGCCTACGTTACAGGCGAAGTTATCCGTGTAGACGGCGGCCTCGCAATGTGACGGTGAGCCACCGTTGGCAAATCGAGTGGATAGCTCGGCGGTATTTCACAGAACGGTGTCCCGACCGTAAACATAATTAAAAATTGAAAATGGAAAGTGGAAAAATATTATCGGTAGTGCAGCTTTGCAGTAATAACCTGAATATTAATCCGGAGCGCAGCGACCATTAATTGTTAATTGTAAATTTTTCATTTTCCTGTTCGGAGGTAAATATGAGCAGAAGAGTAGTAGTAACAGGACTTGGCGCAATCACTCCCGTTGGCAACGACGTTGACACAATGTGGAAAAACCTTGTTGACGGCGTTTGCGGTATTGAAACAATCACAGAGTTTGACACAAGCGATTTAAAGGTTCACATTGCAGGTACTGTAAAGAACTTTGAACCCGAAAAGTATATTGAAAAAAGAGAAGTAAGAAAGCTTGACCTTTACACACAGTACGCTCTTGCGGCTGCACAGCAGGCTGTTGACGACAGCGGCATTATGGGCAAGATTGATGAAAACCGTTTCGGTGTTTACATCGGCGCAGGTATCGGCGGACTTCACACCTTTGAAAAGAACACAATCGCTATGGAAAAGGGCGGCGCAAAGAAGGTTTCTCCGTTCTTTATTCCTATGATGATCGGCAACATCGCAACAGGAAACGTTGCTATCCGCTTTAACGCAAAGGGCGCTTCACTTTCTGTTATGAGTGCCTGCGCAACAGGTACAAACTCAATCGGCGAGGCTTTCCATGCAGTAAAGGACGGCTATGTTGACGCTGTAATAGCAGGCGGCACCGAGGCTGTTATTTCTCCGCTCACAATCGCAGGCTTCCAGAACATCAAGGCTCTTTCAACCAATCCCGACCCGAAGAAGGCTTCACGTCCGTTTGACAAGGACCGTGACGGCTTTATTATGGGCGAGGGTGCAGGTATGCTTATCCTTGAGGAGTACGAGCACGCAAAGGCAAGAGGCGCAAAGATTTACGCTGAGTTCTGCGGCTACGGCAACACCTGCGACGCTCACCACGTAACTGCTCCCGACCCCGAGGGTGCAGGTCTTGCAAGAGCAATTGAAATTGCGTTCAAGGAGGCTAACGTTCCCGACGACGCAGAAATCTATATCAACGCACACGGCACAAGCACACACCTAAACGATTTAACAGAAACAATGGCTATCAAAACCGCTCTCGGTCAGAAGGCTTATGACGTTAACATCAGCTCTACAAAGTCAATGACAGGTCATATGCTCGGTGCAACAGGCGCAGTAGAGGCAATTGCCGCAATAAAGGCTCTTGACGAGGGTATTATTCCCCCGACAATCAACCTTGACGAGCCTGACGAGGAGCTTGACCTCAATTACACTCCCAACAAGGCTGTTAAGCGCAATGTGAACGTTGCGGCTTCAACAAACCTCGGCTTCGGCGGTCACGACGCTTGCGTTGTATTCAAAAAGATTTAAATAGCTATTCTGAAAGGACATTGCTTATGTATAACACTGAACAAATCAAGGAGTTAATAAAGGTTCTTGAGGACTCATCATTATCCGTGCTTGAAATTGTAGAAAAGGACGGCTCGAAAATCCGTCTTGAAAAGGCTCAGCCTGCACAGCAGATTGTAAATACAATCCCTGTTGCAAACGGCGTTGCATCTCCTGCACCCGTTGCACCTGTTGTTGAGTCAGCTCCTGCCGCTCCTGCGGCACCCGTTGCCGACAATTCAAAGACAATCGACGCTCCCATCGTAGGCGTTTTCTATGCCGCTTCCGCTCCCGGAAAGGCTCCCTATGTAAGCGCAGGCAAAAAGGTCAAGAAGGGCGACGTTGTCTGCATTATCGAGGCTATGAAGTGTATGAACGAAATTCAGGCTGAAGAGGACGGCGAAATCGTTGAAGTTCTCGTAAAGGACGGAGAGCTTGTAGAATACGGTCAGCCGCTGTTTAAAATCAACTGATAAATTTTAGTTAATAATATAAATATTCAACGTTGACGCAGGGACACGGCGTGCTGTGCCCGCATAAATTGCAACGCAATTTATGTTAATCACCTACTTATACAGTCAAAATGAAAAGGAAATATAGCTATGCTTAATCAGGAAGAAATCAAAAAAATCCTCCCTCACCGTGACAATATGCTCCTCGTTGAAGAGGCTGAAAGCGTAGATGAAAACACGGCAAAGGGCAGATATACAATCAAAGGCGACGAGTTCTTTTTGCAGGGACATTTCCCCGGCAACCCTGTTGTTCCGGGCGTTATCCTCTGCGAAATGATGGGACAGGCAAGCTGTTGCCTGCTTGCAGACAAGGTTAAAAATTGCACGCCTTATTTCACAAAGATGAACAATGTAAAGTTCAAAAATCCCGTTAAGCCGGGTGATACCCTTGAGAGCGTATGCACATTGACAAAGAGCAGAGGTGCATTTTACTTCATTGACGCTAAGGGTTATGTTGACGGCAAGCTGTGCGTAAGCGCCGAGCTGTCGTTTGCTCTTGTTGAAAATAAATAATTGCAGATACTTTTTGTTTATATCCGTAGGGAACGGTACGGCGGTTGCCCAAAACCCCTCAATCCCCTTATTAAGGGGCAGAAACCCCTGTGTCGTTCCTGTTAGGTTAGATGAATGTCATTTAGGAACGACACAGGGGTCGTTCCCTACATTCGATTAGGTATTTACCGTAATAAAATTGGAAGTGAAAAGATGTTTTCTAAAATTCTGATTGCCAACCGTGGAGAAATTGCGGTTAGAATTATCCGTGCCTGCCGTGAAATGGGCATTTCAACGGTTGCAATATATTCCGAGGCTGACAAGGACGCAATGCATGTTCAGCTTGCCGACGAAAGCTATTGCGTAGGCGGAAACAGAGTAGCTGACAGCTACCTCAATATGCCCGCAATCCTCACCGTAGCTGTTGAAAGCGGTGCACAGGCTATTCACCCCGGTTACGGACTTCTGTCCGAAAACGCAAAGTTTGTTTCGCTATGCGAACAGTGCAATATCAACTTCATTGGTCCTACCTCTGATATGATTAAACTCCTCGGCGACAAGGACAACGCACGTAAAACAATGCGTGCCGCAGGCGTTCCCGTAACTCCCGGCTGCGATATCGTTGAAAACGTAGAGCAGGCTGTTGAAGAAGCAAAGAAAATCGGATTTCCTCTGCTTATCAAGGCTCGTTCGGGCGGCGGCGGAAAGGGAATACGCAAGGTTGACTCAATAGAGCAGTTTGAGGAGGCTTTTCTCTCAGCATCTGCCGAGGCACAGGCGGCTTTCGGTGACGGTGCCTGCTACATAGAAAAGTTCATTCATCCCGTAAAGCACATTGAAATGCAGCTTCTCTGCGACAAGTACGGCAATACAATCTGCCTTGGCGAAAGAGAATGTTCCGTTCAGCGAAAAAATCAGAAGATGATTGAAGAAAGTCCCAGCCCTGCACTTGACGAAAAGACACGTAAGGAAATGATGATTGCCGCAGTCAAGGCGGCAAAGGCCGTTAACTACGTGAACGCAGGTACGGTTGAATTCTTGCTTGACAAGAACAACAACTTCTACTTTATGGAAATGAACACCCGTTTGCAGGTTGAACACGGCGTAACTGAAATGGTGACGGGACTTGACATAGTTCAGTGGCAAATCAGAATTGCCGCAGGCGCAAAGCTTTCACGCACGCAGGACAGTATTTTCACTCACGGAAACGTAATTGAGTGCAGAATCAATGCCGAAAATCCCGACAAGGGATTCCGTCCGAGCTGTGGAAGAATCAAAAGACTACACATTCCGGGCGGCTCATTTGTGCGCTTTGACACTGCAATTTTACAGGATTACTTTGTTCCGCCTTACTACGATTCGATGATAGGCAAGCTGATTGTTCAGGCAAGAAGCCGTTCGGAGGCTATCAGAAAAATGAAAATGGCATTATCCGAGCTTGTTATCGAGGGCGTTGACATAAACCGTGATTTGCTTGCTGAAATTTTATCGGACGAGCAGTTTGTAAGCGGTGAATACACAACCGACTTTATGGCGGATTTTGAAAAACGCCGCAACAGTAAATAATGTTACAGATTTTTGATATTTGGCGTTAATTCTGATTTATTCAATTTAATGTAACAACTGAAAACCGAAAGGTTATGGAGTTATTATGGATTTATTTTCTTTCAGAAAACCGAAAAATGAGCTTGAGTCGCTTCCCGATGAACAGCAGAACGTGCCGTTTATTCCCGATGAAATGTGGATAAAATGCCCCAAGTGCAACACAATGCTTCTCACTACCGATATGGAAGAGAATCTGCACGTCTGCACAAAGTGCGACCACCATTTCAGAATGAATGCAAAGCAGAGAATTGCAATGTTTGCCGACGGCGACAGCTTTGTTGAGCACGACGCAGATATGGAGAGTAAGAATATTCTTGATTTTCCCGGCTATGACGCAAAGCTTGAAAAAGCGAGAGCAAAGGGAAGCAAGGAGTCCGTAATCTGCGGAGAATGTAAAATCGGCGGAATCAACACTGTACTCTGCGCAATGGACCCCGATTTTATGATGGGCAGTATGGGAACGGTTACAGGCGAGAAAATTACCCGTGCGTTTGAGTATGCAACAGAAAATAATCTTCCGATTGTAGTATGTACTGCCGCAGGCGGTGCAAGAATGCAGGAGGGGATTTTGTCCCTTATGCAGATGGCAAAAACCTCAGGTGCGGTAAAACGCCACAGCGACGCAGGACTTCTCTATATCACAGTTCTTACAGACCCGACAACAGGCGGCGTTACTGCTTCATTTGCAATGGAGGGTGACATAATTCTCGCAGAACCGGATACGCTCGTTGCGTTTGCAGGTCCGAGAGTTATTGAACAGACAATCCGTCAGAAACTGCCCAAGGACTTCCAGACATCGGAGTTCGTTCTCCAGAAAGGCTTTGTTGATGCGGTTGTCAGCAGAAACAATCTGAAAGATACGGTAGTAAAATTACTGAAAATTCACGGATACGGTGTTGAGGAGGCAGAGTAATGACGGCATATGAAAAGGTTATGGCGGCGAGAGATTCCGGCAAGCTTACTGCTGTAGATTACATCGCCAATATGTTCGGTGACAGCTTTATCGAGCTTCACGGCGACCGCAGATTTGCCGATGACAAGGCTGTTGTTTCGGGTCTTGCAATGCTCTACGATATGCCGGTTACGGTAATCGGACTTGAGAAGGGCAGAAACACCAAGGAGCGTATGGAGCGCAACTTCGGACAGGCTCACCCTGAGGGCTACCGCAAGGCTTTAAGACTTATGAAACAGGCGGAAAAGTTCCGCCGTCCGGTGCTTTGTCTTGTTGACACAAGCGGTGCATTTTGCGGAATCGGCGCAGAGGAGCGTGGACAGGGACAGGCTATTGCCGAGAATCTTATGGAAATGATGGCTCTAAAAACTCCGGTTCTCACAATTTTAATCGGTGAGGGCGGCAGCGGCGGTGCGCTTGCGCTTGCAGTTGCAGACGAGGTGTGGATGCTTGAAAACTCCGTTTATTCGGTAATTTCACCTGAGGGCTGTGCGTCAATCCTTTGGAAAGACAGCACAAAGGCTCCGCAGGCGGCTGAGGCTCTTAAAATGACGGCGCAGGATTTGTTTGACCTCGGCGTTATCGAGCGTATTATCCGTCAGCCTAAGGCAGATGACAAGGCTATGTTTGAAAGTCTTAAATTACTTGTCAGCCGTACATTTGAAAAGAATCTTGCGATGACCGACGAAGAATTGACAAACGCACGTTATAATCGCTTCCGCAAGTTGGGTGCGAATATATAAATCAAAAACTGTAAAGAATAATTGACGTTTTTCGTAGGGACACGGCGTGCCGTGTCCGCAGTAATCAGCAAACTGATTAAAAGATTTTGCGACAAATTTTAAATAAAATATAAAATAGGTATTGACTTGATAAAATATATATGTTAGAATAGTTGTACCTCTGAAAGGGGCTTATTTTTTTGTGCCCTATTGAGGGAGGCTAAAATATTCCGAAATAACCGGGAGGTGCCGTTATGAGAGTTAAAATCACATTGGCCTGCACAGAGTGCAAACAGCGTAACTACAACACAATGAAGAACAAGAAGAACAGTCCCGACAGACTTGAGATGAACAAGTATTGCCGTTTCTGTAAGAAACACACTCTTCACAAAGAAACTAAATAATGGAGGTACATCATGGCTGACAATAAGCTTGACGCAAAAAAAGCAGACGCAAAAAAGCCTGCTAAAAAAAGCAAGAAGCCAAATGTATTCAAAAGGCTTCTTAAGTACCTCGGCGCATGTAAGGGTGAGCTAAAGAAAATAACCTGGCCGTCAGCGAAAACTACCACAAAGAATTTCGGCATTGTTATTGCCGTAATCGTTGTTATGGGACTTTTCATATTCGCTCTCGACAGAGGCTTGTATGCATTGCTCGGCTTGGTTATGAATACTGCTGCTTAACCGAGCGTTATTACTTCAGCTTACGAAAGGAAGAAAGTTATAATGCCGGAAACAGAAGCAAAATGGTATGTCGTACATACCTATTCGGGTTACGAAAACAAGGTTGCCGCTGATTTAAGAACTACAGCGGAGAACAGAAATCTTCAGGATATGATTGTTGACGTCAAGGTTCCTACCGAGATTGTTACCGAAACAGTCGGCGATAAGACCAAAGAGGTTGAAAGCAAAATCTATCCCGGATATGTTTTTGTAAAAATGGTTTATACCGATGAAACCTGGTATGTTGTCCGCAATATCCGTGGCTGTACGGGATTTGTCGGTCCGGGATCAAAACCCGTTCCTCTTACCGATGCAGAAGTTTACAGAATGGGCGTTGAACAGCGCAGTGTTAAGGTTTCTTATTCTGTAGGCGATTCGGTACGTATTATTGATGGTCCGCTTGAGGACTTCGTCGGTGTTGTAGAAGAAATTGATGCCGACAAAGACTACGTCCGTGTTACAGTATCTATGTTCGGACGTGAAACTCCGGTTGAGCTCGAGCTTGCTCAGGCTGAACCGATAGAAGATTAATTTAACAATAATCAGCCAAATGGCTTTTTATTGGGAACGTTTCGTTCCCTGTGGGAGGGACCCTACACAGTGGCGTCCCGCAATTTACCACGAATTTTGGAGGTGCAAACACAATGGCTCAGAAGGTTGTAGGCTTAATTAAACTACAGATTCCCGCCGGAAAAGCTACTCCGGCACCGCCTGTTGGTCCGGCACTCGGTCAGCACGGCGTAAACATTGTTGCGTTCACAAAGGATTTTAATGAGCGTACAAAGAATGACATCGGTCTTATCATTCCTGTTGTAATTACAGTATATGCCGACCGTTCTTTCACATTCGTTACAAAAACTCCGCCTGCTGCTGTTCTTCTTAAGAAGGCTTGCGGTATCGAAAGCGGTTCAGGTGTACCGAATAAGACAAAGGTTGCTCAGATTACTAAAGAGCAGATTACTAAAATCGCAGAGCAGAAAATGCCCGATCTCAATGCAGGCTCGCTTGACGCAGCAATCAGCATGATTGCCGGCACAGCAAGAAGCATGGGTATTACAGTAGTTGACTAATTTATCCGGGTGGGAGGAATTTTCCGATTGACCACCTAACAATGGAGGAAGACTGATGAAACACGGTAAGAAATATGTTGACGCTGCTAAGCTCGTTGACAGAACTAAATTATATGATTCAGGCGAAGCTCTTGATACAGTTATCAAAACTGCAACAGCTAAGTTTGACGAAACCGTTGAGCTTCATGTAAAGCTCGGCGTTGACAGCCGTCACGCTGACCAGCAGGTAAGAGGTGCGGTTGTTCTTCCTAACGGTACAGGTAAAAACGTAAGAGTTCTTGCAATCTGCAAGGGCGCTAACGAGGACCTCGCTAAGGAAGCAGGCGCTGACTATGTAGGCGCTGAGGATATGACTCAGAAGATTCAGCAGGAAAACTGGATGGACTTCGACGTTCTCATTACAACACCCGACTGTATGGGTCTTGTAGGTCGTCTTGGTAGAATCCTCGGACCGAGAGGTCTTATGCCTAACCCCAAGGCAGGTACTGTTACTCCTGACATCGCTAAGGCTGTTAAGGAAGCTAAGGCAGGTAAGATTGAGTACCGTCTTGACAAAACAAACATCATTCACTGCCCCATCGGCAAGGTAAGCTTCGGCACACAGAAGCTTAACGAGAACCTGGATGCTCTTATGGACGCTATCGTTAAGGCTAAGCCTGCTGCTGCAAAGGGTCAGTACATTCGTTCAGTTGCCGTTACTTCAACAATGGGACCGAGCGTAAGATTAAACCCCACAAAGTTTGGTGTTTAATTACAAATTAATCTGATATTTACACAATTGTGTGAATATAAATTCGCTGTTCTAAAGACAGCAGGTGCTTTTAGCATAAAGGGATTTCCCACCTGCCGAGGAAGATGCAAATTACTTATTGTATTTTTGCAGCCGTCCGAGGCTTCGGGCGGCTGTTTTTTTACTTTAAAGGAAACGGCTCGGATTTGGGTTGGACAAAGAAGGTTTGATAATATCAACCTGTCTACCCGAATTGCGTGTCGAGGCACTCGACTTTTTATGAACTGCGTGATACTTTTTTCGGAGGTGAAATAATTGCCAAGTCAAAGTGTTTTAGAGCAGAAGAAAGCAATCGTTGCAGAGCTTTCCGAAAGACTTAAAAACTCTGTAACAGGTGTTGTTGTATGCTATGAGGGTATCAACACTGAAGACGACACAAAGCTCAGAAAAGAGCTTCGTGAGAACAACGTTCAGTACACAGTTGTAAAGAACACACTTCTTTCACGTGCTTGTGACGAGGTTGGTCTTGAGGACTTAAAGCCCGTTCTTGAGGGTACAACAGCTATCGCAACAAGTGACAGCGAATACGCTGCCGCAGCAAGAATTCTTTGCAATTATGCAAAGGACCACGACAACTTCAAGGTTAAGTCAGCTTATCTTGACGGTGCTGTTATTGATATGGATACAATCACAGCTCTTTCAAAGCTCCCGACAAGAGAAGTTCTTCTTGCAAACGTACTCGGTGCATTCCAGGCACCTATCGCATCCTTCGCACGTGCCGTACAGGCTATCGTTGACAAGGGCGGTGTAGAAGCTTGCGCAGCTGAAGCTGAAGCAGCTCCTGCAGAAACAGAGGCTCCCGCAGAGGAAGCTCCTGCAGCAGAATAATCTGCAAATTAATTAAAAATTAACTACATTTATATCGGAGGTAAATTAAAATGGCATCAGAAAAAATTACTGCTATTATTGAAGAATTAAAAGGCCTCACAGTTCTTGAGCTTTCAGAGCTCGTTCACGCTGTAGAGGATGAATTTGGCGTATCCGCTGCTGCTGCAGTTGCAGTTGCAGGTCCTGCTGCTGACGGCGGCGCAGCTGCTGCTGAGCAGACAGAGTTTGACGTTGTACTTAAGGGTGCAGGCGGCAACAAGATTGCTGTTATCAAGGTTGTTCGTGAGCTCACAGGTCTTGGCCTTAAGGAAGCAAAGGCTCTCGTAGACGGCGCTCCCAAGACAGTTAAGGAAGCTGTTTCTAAGGACGACGCTGAAGCTATGAAGGCAAAGCTCGAAGAGGCTGGCGCAGAAGTAGAATTAAAGTAATTCACTTATCCGAAAAATCACGGCTGTCCGTTACGGGCAGCCGTTTTTATTTGTCTGATTGACAGCAGAAAAGAGCAATGCTATAATCGTACTGTAAAGTTTTTTTGGAGTGATAATGTGTATAATTGGAGCAGTATTCGACGCAAGCTTGAAAAAGAATATCTTGCATTGTCGTTGCGTGGAAGAATTCAGTTTTTTGTTACGAGATACAAGTTCAGCCACGACCAAGAGGGCAGGGCGGCAATTTTACTTGACGGTGAAGAAGTACTGCGTGGCAGTTATTATAATAAGTTTTTTAAGTCAGATTTATTTCCACGTGACGAAAAGTATTCACATAGATTAAGAAATGAATATTCATATATAGACGAGGTTGCGTTGGAGTTAGGTTGTTTTGACCAACTCAGTTTTTATTCGGCATTTGAAGAATTTGATAATCAAAGTATTGAGGATAGCTTAAAGAGCGATAATTTATTAGTCAGAATATTTGCTATTCTCGACAGAAGAGTCGGTAAGCGCAGACTGATAAAAATGGTAAATGAAATAGAGAATGAGCCTGATATTTTTCAGTTTTTTTATAATGTAAGAGTTGAAGCAGAGCAGATTTAAAAAGTTATTACTTAGCGGAGTTTATGAGAATGGATATTATAAATTGCCCTTGCAAAAGGACAAAATGCGAAAGACACGGTAATTGTGATGCTTGCCGAGAGCATCATAATAACAAGAAAACACTGACTTATTGTGACAGGATAAAAAAGAAAGAACAGAGAAAAAGGGAACGGTAATTTACAGAAAGGAGCTATTTTACATATGATATTTCAAATAATTGCTATTCTGATTCTGGCTGTATTTTATGGGTGTTATTTCATAAAGATGATTAGACAGAGGAAAAAAGGAATACAGACTGACCAGATTGGCAAAGGAAAAGTGGGCCTTGTAAAGTTCATTGAAGTAACAATGAAAATAATAACTATCATTGTGCCGATTGCGGAAATTATAAGTATTATCCTTAACACTTCCGTATTGCCTGTATGGGCGAGAATTGTCGGTATTTGTATAGCTGTCACGGGAGTTGCGGTGTTCATTACTTCGGTTGTTACAATGCGTGACAGCTGGAGAGCAGGAGTATCAAAAACGGATAAGACAGAGCTTGTAACGAGCGGTATTTACAGCTTCAGTCGAAATCCTGCATTTCTCGGTTTTGACCTTGTTTATTTGGGTATCTTGTTGATGTTTTTTAACTTGCCGCTTTACATAATTTCTCTGCTTGCAATTATAATTCTTCATTTGCAGATAGTAAACGTAGAAGAGGATTTTTTGATTGATACTTTTGGAGAGGAATACCTGAATTATAAGAGAAAGGTTTGCAGATATTTCGGAAGAAGATAAAGTGTGCATTAGAGTTTGTTTCAGAAAGGAAAAGCGATGAAACTTGAAGA
The DNA here is from genome assembly GCA_019415925.1 of Clostridiales bacterium. Taxonomy (GTDB): domain Bacteria; phylum Bacillota; class Clostridia; order Oscillospirales; family Acutalibacteraceae; genus Ruminococcoides. The sequence continues at coordinate 5,851 of DXYG01000014.1, read as the reverse complement.
AATTAGAAATTACTGCTTGAGCAAGCACAAAGCATGTGAAACTTATCCATTCGGTGAAATTCCAATATGCTATAAGGTGAATAACAGAATATTTGCGCAGATTTATCCCAAAGCAGAGGATTTTAAAATCACGATGAAATGTACTGCTGAGGTCGGAGATTTTTACAGAAGAATGTATCCGAATATAGTAGTCAGAGGTTACCATTGTCCGCCTGTTCAACAGCCTTACTGGAATACGGTTTATCTGACTGATTTCCTCGATGATGAGCTTCTGAATATGATTGACCACGCATATGATACTGTAGTAAAAAGCTTCAGCAAGAAAATTCAGAAACAGATAGTGGAAGAATAAAATTCAACCTGATCGGGAATAAATTTGGGCTAAACCTATTGACAAATGCAATAGTATGTGATATAATAACGTTCGTTGACTGATAAGACACGGCGACATAGCCAAGCGGTAAGGCACGAGTCTGCAAAACTCTGATTCCCCAGTTCGATTCTGGGTGTCGCCTCCATAGAAAAAGCACTTCAGCACGGAGTGCTTTTTCTTTCAGGTTAACGTGGGAGCATAGCTCAGCTGGGAGAGCATCTGCCTTACAAGCAGAGGGTCATAGGTTCGAGCCCTATTGTTCCCACCATTTTTGTTTAATATTGCATTTTTAAATACATAGCAATCGTTTGTGATATTACCTCGAACCTGTGAAGGTTTCGGCGTAAAGAAAACAGTCCGGTGGACTGTTTTTAGCCGGAAGCGGCGAGGTTGGTACCGAATGTGAAGCATTGGGTAACCGAGCCATCAAATGCAAAGCATTTGGTCGAGCCCTATTGTTCCCACCATTTTTGTTTAATATTGCATTTTGAATATATATGCGGATGTAGCTCATCTGGTAGAGCGCCACCTTGCCAAGGTGGAGGTAGCGGGTTCGAGCCCCGTCATCCGCTCCAAAAAAGAACAGACACCCAACAGGGTGTCTGTTCTTTTTTGGTTTGCGGATAGGGGAATGATGCCGAGCGTTAAGAAAATGCTTATTTGCTCCATTTTCAATAGTCAGGCTGAATAACGGCTATGATATTAATTATTACTCCTAACCATAACGGCAGGATAGACAAAAGTGTTTGTGAGAAAAGATAATCTGTCGTATATAGAATAAACGAACCGGCAACAATTATAATAAGTCCTGCAATGAAAAGGGAATAGGCAACAAAACGTTTCTTTGTTTTGTTTTTGGCGTACTTTTTATATTTGAACATTGTGCCAGCCGATGACCACAAAAGCGTTGCTGATGCATAAAAATGAAAAATCGCAAAGTTAATCATGGCTTCAATTGATGTCATTCGAAGTGCAGATTCATTTCCGCTGTTGTATGCAAAATAAACAATTGCCGTCATAATTATTGTTACAATCGCACACGGTAATGTGCATCCGAGGAAGTGATACCACTTTTCTTTAATCAAACGTGTATCAATTGCAAAAAGCACAAGAGGGGCAAATAAGAAAAGCAGAAATATAGGTGAAGACAAATCAATTTCAGACGGTAAAAATGCGGGCAGTAAAAACATAATTACAAAAATAATTAGAGCAACGTAGTTTGCAATATACAGAATTGCAATAGTCGGCTTGTTTTCAGAAGTACTTTTCATAGTTAAAACCTCCTCTAAAAGTATGTTCATTCCTGTTGATTGTTTTTGCTTATTGGAAGAAGCATCAATATCAGATTCAGCAGTATGCCGGCAGGAAATATGATAAAGGTAAAATCGGCTTGCCTGAAAAGTGTATCGACAGAAATCATATATTTTTCCCATAATATCAGCAGTCCGAAACCGACAATTATCAGGGCATATGATGCATAGCACATAGGTGATTTATCAGGTGTATAGAATTTGTATTTGAATAAACAAGCAGTAACTGTCCATATTAAAAATACTATTGTGAAAAAGTGTATTATTATGAATGTCAGCATCTGAGTTATAGTGTCAACAGTCAAATCAATATTTCCTATTTTGTTATATGAAAGATATAATATTACTAAATCAGTTACATTTACAATTGTGTAAGGAAGTGTGCAACCGAGAAAATGATGCCATTTTTTAACCAGAATCGTATTGATTGTAAAAAGAACAAGAAATGAAAGTACGTTTGTCAAAAACAATATGTTCCCGAAATTGAAAATATAAATTAAATTAGTGATTAGTAATGCAGCGGCAAATGCGTAATTCATTACAAATAAAACCCTAGTTTTGAAATTGATATTTTTCATAATTGCCTCCTTTGAAATTATGTTTATTCTTTCTGATTCTTCTTTCCGATAGGCAAAAGAATGAGTATCAGATTCAGTAATACACAAATTGGGAGAATTGCAAGCGATAGTATAGTGTAATCAAGATTTGCGTGATAATCCGTAAAACACACCGTCCCTGCTGTGATTAGCAAGAGTGCTGTAACAGTAAGCGGTAATATAGCAAAGCGGACAGGTGATTTTTTGGTTGTATGCTGTTTGTATTTAATTATTGTAGCTGTAGTTGACCATGATAAAGCAGCAAGTGTACATAGGTAAATAAACAAAAAATATATTTCATCTAACGGATAATATTTTTTGTTGCTGTAGTTCATAAGGTACGACATAAAATCGGAAATTCCCCAAACAGCAAGCGAAGAAAAAGAGAAAGGCAATGTGCAGGCAAGAAAATCATACCACTTTGTAATCAGAACCGTGTCAACGACAAAGATTGAGAGAGTTGCACCCAAGCATATCATAAAAAGATAAAACCCAATCATTTGAGAATAAAAAAAGACGGTGCTCAATAACGTAGCGAAAACAGCGTAATTTATTATGTACAAAATAATGGTTGTATGTTTTTTATTGCTTGAGTTTTTCATGGTTGACTTCCTTTGAAATATTGTATATATGACCTATTACAATTACATTATAGATAATCATACAGAAAAAGTCAATATGAAATTGTTTTTTAATAATACAATTAATTAAAGGTCGGGCGATTCATTACGAATACCCGACCTTTTAAGTGCCGTATAACTTATTTACTTTATAGGAAACTGCTCGAAAACAGTCGGGCAAAAAAGGTTTTGATAATATCAACCTGTCTGCTCGGACTTCGTGTCGAGGCACTCGACTATTTTATCCAGACGAGGTCAGTATCTGTTGCGATATTGTCAATGCCGTAGAGGAAAACAACCTGCTCGGGCTTTTCCTGCTCCACAATCTGCGAAACGCTCATCTTGTAGTAACGCATATCAACGAGAATAATTTTGCTGTAATTCTCGGCAAGGAACGGCGCAAGGCTGTGTGAAAAGCTGTCCTTTACAAGCAGAATCGTTCCGCCCTTTGCGTTTGAATTTGTAATCTCGGTCAGAGCGTGATTGCCGTCGATAAATACAGGGTACTTGTCGTCCTCTTCAAGGTGGTCGTAAAAATACATTGAGCCGAATTCATCTGTATTTGCACCCTCTGAAATTTTGACCTTGATGTTTTTATCGGTGTTTTCGGGATTGTCCCAAATCTGAATACTGTCGGGCTGTGTAAACCAGAAACCGCTCGTTGAATATGTCGTACCGTAAAATCCGCCGTAGGTTTTTATGTCAAACCTTTCTTTCGGGGCAGGGGTGATGTTAAGCTGTTCGCAGAGCTTTTCATACGCCGTATACGCACCGAGCGTTGTCCAGTGGTGGTCGGTTTTGTAGTAAAGCTGATTTCCGCCTGCATAAGCGTCCCTAAAGGTCTTGCGCAAATCAATAAATGAAATTCCGTTTGTGCTGAGCGTTGAGGAAATCTGTTCAAAATACGTATCGTCGTTGTACTTATCGTGAACAGCAGGCAGAACGTCGTCGGCAACATATCCCGTTGACGGAGCAAACATAACCGTTACGGGAACGTCGATTGTGTTTTTGAATTTAACGATAGCGTTCACATTTTTCTCAAGCTTGTTGTCCGTAGAAACTGGCTTGTTAATAAGATAACCGTTTCCGCAGTTATACACGCCGTTTGCACCGTTATTGCCCGTATCAAGGCTGTAGTAGGCGTTAAGGCCTACCCAGAAGCTTCTTGCAGGGAACTGGTCGGCAAAGTAGCTTTCAAACTCCGTGCCGAATGTTCCGTCAAGAACCTTGTCAACCGACACTTCGGGGAATTGCTGAAGATAACGCTTTTCGGACGAGCTGTAGTCCGATTTTGGATTGAACAGAAACCAGACAGCCATTCCGAATATGAAAATTAAAAAAACGAATGCAGGAACATATCGTCCAAACCTGCTTCTGTCGTCTTTAAAACGCATATTTTTGCTCCTTATTAAAATCTGAAATACAAGAACGGATTGTAGCTCTGGTCAACAAGGCTTGCTGTGCTGATAAGCAGAATTACAGCGCAGAACAGCGTTTCGAGAATCCATATGTGCCTTGTATCGGAAAAGCGTGAATAAAGCTTTGCACCGAGCGGTGTGCTTGCAATTGCCGCAACAATAAGTAGCGGCAGATAACTCAGAATCAGAGTGAGAGCCTGAGCTCCGCAGAGTCCGTTGCCGAAGTTGAACAAATCGGTGAGGAAGCTGCCGAGCTGTGACATATCGGTAAAGTAGAAAAGTCCCCAACCAATAATTACAATAAACATTGTGTAAATGTGCTGTAAAACGGCAGGCAGTTTTTCAAGAAAACGCTTAAGCACGAATTTTTCGAGAATAAGCAGTAAGCCGTAGTAAAGTCCCCAAAGCAGGAAGTTGTACGAAGCACCATGCCAGAGTCCCGTAAGTCCCCATACAACAAGCAGGTTGATTATCTGTCGCTTAACGCCCTTGCGGTTGCCGCCGAGCGGAATGTAAACGTACTCCTTAAACCACGTTGACAGCGAAATGTGCCACCTTCTCCAGAAGTCGGTAATCGACTTTGCAATGTAGGGGTAGTTGAAGTTTTTGAGGAACTCAAAGCCGAGCATATTGCCAAGACCGCAAGCCATATCGGAATAACCCGAAAAGTCAAAGTAAATCTGAAACGTGTAGGCAATAATTCCTACCCACGTTCCGATAACGCCGTTTTCGTCTGTTGTTGCAAACATTGCGGTAGTCAGCGTGCCCATCTGATTTGCAATCAGCACTTTTTTGCCGAGTCCCACCATAAAGAGCAGTACGCCCTTTGTGAACTGTTCAAGCGTTTCTTTGCGGTGAGTGAGCTGATAGGCAACGTCCTTGTAGCGGACAATCGGTCCTGCAATAAGCTGAGGGAACAGTGCGACGTACGTTCCGAAGTTGATAAAGCTCTTTGATACGGGAGCGTCGTCACGGTAAACGTCGATTACGTAGCTCATAGTCTGGAATGTATAGAAGCTGATGCCTATAGGCAGGCTGATTTGCAGCTCGGGAATGTTCAAAAACGGAAGCATATTCAGCGTTTCGGTTATCATTCCCGTGTATTTGAACACCGCAAGAATACCGATGTCAAGCACGCAGGTGAGAATCAGAAACAGCTTTTTCTTCTTTTTGTCCTGTCGGTACTTGTCCACCAGAAAGCCGCCGATGTAGTTGAAAAATATGTTGAACACCATCAGCAAAACGAGCATAGGCTCGCCCCAGCCGTAGAAAACAAGGTTTATGATAAACAGAAAAATATTCCTGCCCTGCCTCGGCACAAGATAGTACGCCAGAAGCGTTATCGGCAGATACGCAAACAAAAATACAAGGCTCGAAAATACCAAGTCAATATCCCCCATAGATTTAATAATAATTTAAACAAGCAGAAAAACGATAATTTAGCGTTGGAATTATAGCAACGTTGACGTAGGGACACGGCTGTAAAGGAAGCGTTTATTGTTACCCAACGGGCAGCCACATAGGGCTGCCCCTA
>DXYG01000139.1 GCA_019415925.1 Clostridiales bacterium | reverse complement strand
TTTTTAGCCTGTTTTATCTTATATTATAAATGCAAACGATAATAAAGGCAACGGAAAGAAGGTGATTTTTTGAAAAAATTTAAAAAAATATTATCAGTTGCCTTATCAGGAGCAATTTTACTTGGATTTTCGCAGATTACAGCAGTATCAGAAACCGAAAGTCAAAGCGTTTATCTTGGCGGTCAGCCGTTTGGAGTAAAGTTCTACAACAACGGCGTAGTTGTAATTAATCTTGAAAGCTATTATGACGGAAACAAATATGTCTGTCCTGCAAAAGAAGGCGGACTAAAAGTAAATGACGTTATTAAGGAAGTAAATGGAGAAGCAATCTGTACAAATGAAGCCTTGCAGGAAGCAGCTGTTAATTCAAGCGGTGAAACATTAACTCTTACTGTTGAAAGAGACGGAAAAGAGCTTTGTAAAAAAATTTCGCCAAAGAAAAACACTGCCGGAATGTATCTTATCGGTGCATGGGTACGAGATAGTTGTGCCGGAATCGGCACAATAACGTATTATGATACCGACAATAATTACTTTGCAGCACTCGGTCACGGTATTTGTGACAATGACACTTCCCTGCTTTTGCCGCTCGGTTCGGGAGAAGCAGTACACGCAAATATAAACGGCGTAACAAAGAGCAGCTTTGGAAAAGCAGGAAGCCTTAACGGATATTTCACCGAGTATACAATTGGTTATCTAATTAAGAATACAGAAGTCGGAGTATACGGAACAATTTCTGACAATTTTTCTAATAAAGAAAGAAAAATTGAAATTGCAAAAAATAATGACATTAAAATAGGAAACGCAGAACTGTATACAACGATTGACGGTGAAGAGCCGCAATATTATTCAATTGAAATTACGAAAATTGTCAATCTAAATTATGACTGTAATGAAAATTTTGTAATTAAAATTACAGACGAGAAATTGATGAAATGCTGCGGAGGTATTGTACAGGGTATGAGCGGAAGTCCGATTATCCAGAATGACAAGCTTGTAGGTGCCGTAACACACGTGTTTCTGAACAACCCTTCAGAAGGCTACGGAGTGACAGCACAAAATATGGTGACGAATTATGACGAATAACCCCATATATTGAAGATTTTTCGTTGTCGAAAAATCTTAATTAAAATATTTTTTCAATTTTTTGAAAAAATTATTTGGAAAGTATTGCCAAGTTTACCATTTTGTGGTAATATTAATTCACAACAATATTTTGGGGGAATTTCACAATGGACAACAACATTAAATTAATCATCACTGATGACGCAGCAGAATTTTCGCAGGAAAATTTAAAAGTATTGCAAGATTTTAATATTTCTGCATCATTCTGCTCAAAAGACGGAGACGAGCTTCTGAACCGTATAAAACAGGAACAGCCTGACGCTGTTTTAATGGATTCTTTTATGACAAGGCTCGACGCAATCGGAGTAATGAGGAACATTAAACGACAAAATCAACATTCGCCGATTTTTATCGTTTTTTCCTCTTTCCACAGTCCCGTGCTAGAAAGAGAAATAATGTGCTCAGGTGCAACCTACTTTGTTTTAAAGCCTTATAATATTGAAGAAATGTGCGAAAACATTGTAGGTCTTGTAAAGAAAAACCGTGATAACGTGCTCAACAAGACAATGAATCTTGATATTTTCGGTATTGAGCTGAAAGTTACCGAGATTCTTCACGAAATCGGTGTTCCTGCGCATATTAAAGGTTATCATTATCTGAGAGATTCGATTATTATGTCCGTTGAGAAACCGGAAATAATCAATGCTGTTACAAAACAATTATATCCTTCTGTGGCTAAAAAATACGAAACTACTTCATCAAGAGTTGAACGTGCTATCAGACACGCTATTGAAGTTGCCTGGGACAGAGGCGATATTGATGTGCTTAACTCGTATTTTGGATATACAATTCACAATGACAGAGGTAAGCCTACTAACAGCGAATTTATTGCTATGATTTCTGATAAATTAAGACTTCAGCTTAAGAATGCAGGTTAATCACTATTAGTCTGATGAATAATATTTGCTCCTATAACAAAGAAAAGCGGTGATTGTTACTACAACCACCGCTTATTGTTTTTGAATTTTGTTTTTGCTGTTAATTCTTCTGTTTACTTTAACTAAAAATTTATTATTTTATCTAAAGCTATATTACTATACC
>DXYG01000138.1 GCA_019415925.1 Clostridiales bacterium | reverse complement strand
TTTAAAAAAGGCTTGACCGAAATTTTTAATTTTTTTTTGCGAGTCAACTCACCGCTAAATTATGGTTTAAAATATAATCATTTATCAAATATTATACCACATACTGTTATAAAATACAATGTTGCGAAACTGCCCTGAAAAAGTGAAAACGGACGTATCAAGGGGGATACGTCCGTTTTCGTCGAGGGGATAAATAAGAAAAAATTATCTTAGGTTTTATCTGTTTAAAAGCTTTTTCTTGTACTGCGCAGGCGTGCAGTTATAAACTTTTTTGCACTGCGTAATAAAAGATTTTACGTTTGCAAAGCCGTTTTCAATAGCGGCAGCCGAAACGGTGGAGTTCTTTGTAAGCATATCCTGAACGGCGTTTTCAAGACGGAGGTTTGCAAGATACTCCGAAAAGCTTACCTGAGTAACATTCTTGAAGTACTTTGAAAAATACGACGGCGAAAGGTTTACCACCGACGAAATTTCGTCAAGCGGAATTTCACGCTTGAAGTTTTCGTTTATGTACGCAATTGCGGTTTTTGCATAAGAAAAGTCACGCTTCGGGATAATTACCGAGTTAGAAGCACGTCTGAAGCAAATGCAATATTTCATAAGCAAATAATAAATTTTGTTTACATATGATATATGGAGCAACGAAGCATAATCGTCATTTTCTACATTAACAGCGGCAATTTTTTGTAAAATATCAATAATTGCGGGCTTTGCCTCGGGTCTGTTGTTCACGTCAAAGATAACGCTGTCAATCGGCTTGCAAAACATACGCATATACTCAAAGGAGAGCTGTACACAAACAAGCTTTACTCTTGTTCCCGTTATGGGACGAACAAGATGCACGTCCTCGCTGTTGAAGAAAATGAAGTCGCCCTCATGAATAATCTGTGTTTCACCGTTCTGCGGGCATTCAGCCTGTCCTGATACAACGTAGATTATCTCAGGTTCACGGTGCCAGTGGAGCTCAGTTTTGTGAGTTTCGGACGACAAATCAAGGTACATTATTTTTGCGGGAAGGTTTTTGTCATAATTTATTATTTCGTACTTGTAATTCATACAAAGTTCCCCCTGAATAAATGTTGAAAAAATTGTAGATATGTTGTATATTAGTATAAGTATAAACATTAAATTGCTTTTAATCTATGTAAAATTGTTTGATTATTATGGACATTTGTTGTATGGAGGGCTTATGAAGACAAATTTGGACTATAATGCGATAAACTGCATTTGTCTTGCATGCGGAAAACGGGAACAGAATCTTGAAAACGAACAGCGTCAGATTATCCGTGACACCTACACTCTGTACTATATAACAAGCGGCAGGGGAATGGTCACGATTGACGGAATCGGTTTTCTGGTAAGTGCAGGTCAGTCGTTTCTGACGTTTCCTTTTTCAAATGTTTGCCTTGAAGCCGACAGCGATTTTCCTTGGGAGTACAGTTGGGTTGAGTTTCGGGGGCTTGAGGCTGCGTGGCTTGTCAGTCAGACCTCTTTTGGTAAAAAGCACCCTGTTGTTGAAAAGATACCGATTTTTGATTTTGATTTTCTGTTCGATATTGAGGACTGCGGAGCCGATTCAACCTTTGCGCAGTGCAGAGCAGGCGGAAAGCTTATTATCCTGCTCTCATATTACGTTGAGTATTTTCCCTGCAAGGACAGCGAAAATACAAGCTACGCTATTCTTGCCCGAAATTATATTGAAAAGAATTACCGCAATCCCGAGTTTAACGTTCAGTCGGTTGCAAATCACATAAAGATTGACAGAACGTATCTTTACCGTCTGTTCAAGGCTGAAACGGGAATGTCGGTGATTGACTACATAAACAACTGCCGCATTTCTAAAGCAGAGGTTCTGCTGATTGACGAGAGTATTTCAATTAAGGACGTTGCCTATTCGGTAGGCTTTACCGACCAGATGTATTTTTCAAAGGTTTTTAAAAAGCTCAGGGGACAAACACCCACCGAGTTCCGCAGAAAAAACAATGGAATGTATATTTAGGTTGGTTTTAAACGCATCGGTAAACCATAATTTAGCGCAACGTTGACGTAGGGACACGGCGTGCCGTGTCCGTAGTGATTATCAAACGTAACCGATTATATCAACATTATCGTTACAAACAAACTTTTCCGTAGGGGACGGGTTCCTACACGTCCCTATGTATAAATTCTACAACAATTT
>DXYG01000137.1 GCA_019415925.1 Clostridiales bacterium | reverse complement strand
GTATTAATCTCTGTGAGCTTTTATTATAACATAAAATTCCTGTGTTTTAAATAGTTTTTTAGCATTTTTACACATATTATTTTTAGGCATTTTTAATTCCGATAAACAAATTTAAAGTGACACATATTGTTTTAAGAAAATTTATGTAGTATAATAATGATAAATATATCTTAAAGCAGGTAACTGATTATGAATCACGCCATAATTATTACGTTATATTGTGAAAACAGACGCACAATTGAGCTTTGCAGTGAATTAAGCGAGCTTGGCGCAGGAAACATTATTATCGTCAATGACGGCTGTAACCCGAAGTCCGAATACTTTAACGAGCTTAAAAGCATTGGCTGTCACATTGTGAATTTAAAAGACAAAAGCGGCAAGGGCGCAAGCATTCGTGCAGGGCTTGAATTTGCACACGACAAGCTCTACAACATAAGCGGCTTTATCACCGCCGACGCTGACGGTCAGCATAAGGCTGAGGACATTATGAAAATCAGCCGTGCGCTTGAACTTCGTCCCGATTCGCTTGTACTGGGCAGGAGAAATATGAAAAAATCAAAAGCACCGTTTTCGGCAAGGCTCGGTCACAGGATTTCATCGCTTTACTTCAAAATCATTACGGGTACAAGCTGTAATGACACGCAGACGGGGCTGAGAGGTATTCCCCTTTCGCTTTATGAAGTTGCTATGGAAACAAGCGGCGACAGGTTTGACTATGAAATGAATTTCCTGACACGCTGTGCCGACAGGAAAATTCCGTTCTACAACGTAAACATTACCGCCGACTATTCGGGCGGTCAAAAAAGCAGTTACAGGCTTATTAAGGACACTTATCTGATTTACAAAACTCCGCTGAGATTTGCAACGTCGTCAATCGGCTGTACGCTTATTGACCTTACGCTGTTTACGATTTTTGCATATCTTCTGCCGTCAAGCTTTGTGTGGAACGTTGCGCTTGCAACACTGCTTGCAAGAATTGTATCGGGTGCGATTAATTTCATTATCAACAGGCGTGTGATTTTCAAAAACGACGGCAAGGCAAGAAAGCAGGCAATCAGATTTTTCATTCTGTTTTTCTGCATAATGTGCGCAAGTACGGTTATCGTTTCGCTGTTGTCGTTTATCCCGATTCCCGTCACACTTACAAAGGCAATTGTCGATTTACTGCTGTGGACGGTAAACTACACCGTACAAAGACAATGGGTTTTTAAAGAGGACAAGTAAAGAAAAAATCAAGGCTGTTTCGTTTGTGAAACAGCCTTTACTTGTCTTAAATCAGAATGTCTGTTAAATTGTTCTGCTCATTATCAACCGATAACTAGCGGCACAATGCCTGTTCTGCCTGTGTTGCCGTAGCCGCCTGCGATATACTTCTGAATACAGGTTACATCAATAACGGAAATTCTGCCGTCGTTGTTTACATCAGCCAGAACGCTTATAAGCTCGCTTTCAGGCTCATCAATACCAATGCCGAGCTTCTGTACCAACGTAGCGTCCAAAATTGTAATTACGCCGTCTTTATCAACGTCACCGTATAACACCTGCGGCTCAGGCTCAACATTCGATTTCACAAACCTTGCAAAGCAAAGAATTTCAGCCGTTTCGTCAAGCAATTCGTCTGACAACGTTCCATTCTGATAAGCGTCCATTATTTCTGAAAATTGATGATTTTTATAAAGAACAATAGTCATATCTTCGGTGGGAGTATAATACACATATTTACCGATAACCTTATAATCTACCACACATTCATAATAATACTTGCAGTCAACAAATACTAGCATACTTCCATCGCTTAAAGTGCCGTAATATTTTATATTCATTCTGTCAATATTTACTCTGTTATTTACGTTTTCGATATAATCCTGTTTGATTTGATTTTCAACTGATTCATCATCTAATGCCGCAGGATTATTGAATTTGTCCATTTGAAGCATACACGCATCATCAAAAGAAATAGGTTTATTATCAGGAGTTTCAAAAGAATACTGTTTAAAATATATGCTACCGCTGTAATGTCCTGTTTCAAGCGGCGGATATTTTTCTGAAGCAGCCGAAACAGCAAAACAACTCAATATGCTCAACAGCATAACAGATGATAGTAAAACAGATATTATTTTTTTCATAAATTTCACCTCATTAATCCTATTAACAAAATTGTTAATAATTATTTCTGAATCTTTAATAATTATTATATCATTT
>DXYG01000136.1 GCA_019415925.1 Clostridiales bacterium | reverse complement strand
TTATGATACAAGCATGCAATTCTTTTTTCCTGATTTATAGATAAAAATTTATTTAAATTGATTTGCACAGACATCTCATCTGTATTTCCGTCATTATAAATAATAACTAAAACACTTTGCCCGTTTCTGTTTCCGTATTTTGGGTCATTAGATGTTTTTCTGGTTGTCATAAGTGTAAATCCGCAAAGAAAGTGTATTTTAAACTTTAAGTCTTCAATTAGAAACACTCTATAAAAGCCTGCGCCAAACCCACCGCCTGATGCATCATCATACTGACGGAATTGCACACCGAGATCATCAATCAGATTGAATCGCTTATTTGATAAATAAGGCAATCTTACATTGTCATCAAGAAAACAATCATCTAAGTTCATTATAAACGGGACATGGCTTTTAGGGGTATCTTCACCTATTTTATCCGAAAACCAATCAAATCTTTTTAGTGTATCTAAATTAAAGTAATCGCTATAATTGAGCCTTTGAAAATTTAGGTTGTTATTTATGTATTCATACTTGGATTTTAACATTTTATCATAATTTAAAACCCCTGCGATAGCATTATAAGTTCCTTTTTCTGTTAAGCAATAAAACTGTAAATTTATTCCGTTTACAAGAATATAATAACGAGCATTTACGCAATATGAATAATTTTCTGCTTGATTTATAACCTGTGCCGACTCAATAAAAATAGATTCTTTTTTGCATTCAACAATCGCCAATACTTTCTCCAGTCCTTCTTCATTGAGATATTTAATAACTATATCCATTCGACCGTTAAAGTCAGAAATTCCATAATGAGCCAGATGTTCTTCGACATAGATTCTTTCGATAGGTACAGTCATATTATTTTGAATAAAGCAGAGCATTTTCTGCCGTACCGTTTCTTCGGGAGTTATGTTTACAAATTGCTTCCTGATAAAATCAAAATAGCGTTTTCCTTTTGCACAATTATATTCCTGTAATGTGATTTTGTCAAAAATATTTTTTATGTATATCATTATTTCATCACCTAAACGGTTTATATTTAAGAAAATTTGCTCAGCATACAATTCTTCAATATATATGTTATCACATATTATCTAAAAATAACAGATATAATTTTAATTAATATTGGTAAAACTGTCGCATTTTTGTATGTGATAGCATAAAAATTTGTAGAAGAATATTGATTGCTTTTCACAAGTATGATGAAATTATAGTGCAAAACTTCACATATGCTTTATTATCGGAACATATTTCATATTTTTAGCAAAACAAAATGTTTACTTGAAGAAACATTAAACAAGTCTCATAAACGATACCGTTCCCACACCTCGGGAATCTCAAACGGTATCTCATCTTCAATACATTTTACCGTTCCGTCTTGGAATTTCTCATAATGTAAAATATAAGAAGTATTTTTAATGAAAAGTCTGGACTTTGTAAAAACTTTGTGATATATGTTTGTACTGCGAAAGGCGGTGCGACAATGAATACACTTGAAGATTTATATTATGGAAACTTATTCCCTCACGAAAAATGTTCAAGGCTTGACGATGAGGTCAAAGAGTTATTGAAACTGCTCAACAGAAACGAAGAAAAGCTTACAGCAACTCTTTCCGAAGATCAGAAAGAAACCTTTGAAAAATACAAGGACTGCAATCGTGAGATTTCTGAAATCAGTGAGCGAGAAATATTCCTGAACGGATTTCGGATGGGTGCAAGGATTATCATTGATGTAGTAAATAATTAAGAAAGCGGATAGGCAATCATTGGAAATTTGACTGCCTATCCGTTTTCTTGTTCTATATGATTTTTTTAGTCAGAAACGATGATATTCAATGCTTCTTCTTTAGAAATCTTCTGTTCAAGATAATTGTCCCTTGCTGTTCTCGCTTTTTCAAGCCAATCATAATATTCTTCAAAACTCAAAGGCTTTTCAACAGTATCAGGTGTGTTCAGCGTTCTTTCATAACGCTTATACATTTTGCCTCGCTGTGTGTCAAAAGCTTTCAGTACCTCATTTCTGTTTGCTAAGATTCGGTGCTTTAATCTCGGTGCAAACTCCTTACAAGTTTTACCATTCTTCAGAACTCTGTCGCAGTACAGGGTTTTCTTTTTTGTCTTTGGCACATAGTATCTACCGCAGAGCTGACAACGGCAGAGTCGGTATTCGTTCTCAACGAATAAATGCAACAGTAGAAAATAATACTCTGTCAGGTTACGGATATGGTACATCT
>DXYG01000135.1 GCA_019415925.1 Clostridiales bacterium | reverse complement strand
ATAAATCAGACTGTTAAGTTAAATTCGAAACACTGTTACTTGATCTGTCTTTTATTAATTATTATGTTTTATAACATCTAAATGATCAGTTGCTCCGACACAAACAAGTTAGCTTTAACCGTTACTTACTGTACCCGGTTTTATGTGTTGGGCGGTAAGCTCCGTAAAAAGTCTTTGATATGTCTAATTGAAGGTTTTCTTTTCATCATATTTAAGACCTCCTTTTATTTCCTTTTCTTTGTCTATATTATACACAACATTTTCAACATTGTCAACACTTTTATTTAAAATATTTAAATTTTTATTTTTATAAAATCTATTGAACTAAAATATTCAATTTGATATAATAAGAATGTTAGAGTGTAAATTTTACTATCACTTTTTTTACGACTAAAATCAACAGCCTTCGAACTTATTGATTCGGAGGCTGTTTTTGTAAACCTGATTACTATTACTTTGACTTGGGATAAAGGCTTCCGTCACCACCCATATATTCTGTCATTTCCTCAATTCTCTCAATCGGGAAAGGCGGTGTACACAACGCCTTTAAAGCAATTGACATAAGCTTCATTGGGTTATCATCGGCGGCTACACGATTTGAGCTTAATTTTCCGCATCTTCTGCAGCGATGAATTATTGCCCATTCACCGTTTTTTCGAACCCATACGCCTATTGCATCCATTATTCCTCCGCAGTCAGACTCTCTGTCACCCGGCTCATTGTCGAGATGAAGGCTGGTAAGGCAGTTAGGACAATGGTTGCGGTGCGTACTTCCGGCACTTTCAGGAGTTACAAGCCTTGTGCATACCTTACAGGTAAAGCTGTCATTGCACGGATTCGTTTTATAATATCCCTTTTCAAATTTTCTTCTTTTATTTTCTCTGTTCAATTGATTTCCTCCTGTAATTCAGATATATCCGAATTTACGGGAGGATTGCTGTATTGTTTTGCAAACCTCCCGTTTACAGAACAATCACCATCATATTAATATGCTTCAAACACAACTCTCCTTTTTTTAATGATTCATATGTAAATTTTACATAAGGCTTTTATAAAGCTCAGTTATCTCCTCAACACTTGTATCTCTGGGATTACCCGGTCTGCAAGCGTCATCAAAGGCAGACTGAGCAAGGAACGGAATATCCTCGGGTTTTACGATTTCTTTTAGGTCGGCAGGAATTCCTACATCCTTTGAAAGCTGCTTTACAGCGTCAATTGCAGCCTTACGATACTCGTCAACGCTCATTTCTTCTACGCCCTCAACACCCATTGCTTTTGCAATATACTTATATTTATCGCCTGTTGCAGGAGCATTGTACTCCATAACAGTCGGAAGAATAATTGCGTTTGCAACGCCGTGAGGTGTATCATAAAGCGCACCAAGAGGGTGAGCCATTGAATGAACGATACCAAGACCGACATTTGAGAATCCCATTCCGGCAATATACTGACCGAGAGCCATTCCCTCTCTTCCCTCTTTTGTGTTATCTACAGCGTCACGGAGTGAGCGAGAAATAACTTCAATTGCCTTCAGGTGGAACATATCGGAAAGCTCCCATGCTCCCTTTGTAATATAGCCCTCAATTGCGTGTGTAAGAGCGTCCATACCTGTTGCAGCTGTAAGTCCTTTTGGCATTGTCGACATCATATCAGGGTCAACAACGGCAACTACAGGGATATCGTGGACGTCAACGCAAACCATCTTGCGGTTTTTCTCTGAATCAGTGATAACGTAGTTAATTGTTACCTCGGCAGCAGTGCCTGCAGTTGTGGGAACAGCGATAATCGGTACGCTCTTGCACTTTGTAGGAGCTACACCCTCAAGTGAACGAACATCAGCAAATTCAGGGTTATTTACGATGATTCCGATAGCTTTTGCAGTATCCATAGATGAACCTCCGCCGATTGCGATGATTCCGTCTGCACCGTATTCCTTATAAAATTCAACACCTGACTGAACGTTCTCAATCGTAGGATTTGGCTTAATATCGCTGTAAAGCTTGTATTCAATACCTGCCTTATCGAGAATGTCGGTAACCTTTTGAGTTACACCGAATTTTACAAGGTCAGGGTCGGAAGCTACAAGAACCTTTGTAAGTCCTCTACCCTTGATTTCATCAGGAATAGCGTTAATTGCGCCCGAACCGTGATATGACGTTTCATTTAATACAAATCTGTTCATAAACTATCATCCTTTCATATTTTTTCTAACTCACGATAATGTGAGATTTTGTTTCTACATCTTTAACATTATACTATATATAATAAATA
>DXYG01000134.1 GCA_019415925.1 Clostridiales bacterium | reverse complement strand
GATGAAAATAAACGTATATTTGCAAGAAATTTTAATTATTATCTAACTATTAATAACAAAACTCAATCTGATATTGTTCAGGATTTAGGAATTACAGCTTCTACTGTGTCTGACTGGTCAAACGGTAAGAAATATCCAAGAGTTGATAAAATGCAAATGCTTGCAGACTATTTCGGAGTTTTAAAATCGGATTTAACCGAGGAACACGAAGAAACTAAACTAACTGATGATATAGAGTTACAAGAATACCTCGAGGAATTAAAAAACAGAAGTGAAATGCGTATGCTTTTCAGCCTTGCAAAAGGAGCTACAAAAGAAGATGTTATGCAGGCAGTGAAAATTATTGAAGCATTGAAAAAGGATGAATGAGATTGGGAGATATTTTTATAAGGGGTATAGAGTTACCTTTAACTGTTAAAGGTGTTACCGTACTTGATAACGACGGTAACTTTAATGTTTACATAAATATATTATTGAGTTACGAAACACAGCGAAACGCCACAAAGCACGAAATCAAACATATCAAGAAAGACCATTTTTATGATTACGAACCAGTAATTCATAATGAACTTGAAGCAAATGCCATTTAGTAAAATAAGGAGTTATATTTATGAAAGAATGTCCAAAATGTAAAGCATCAAACAGTGACAACGCATATTCATGTTATAAGTGTGGTTCGAGTTTAAATGATACACAGAACAAAGAAAAGCACAAATCTTCATCTGAAAATAATTGTGAATATATCTGTAAACATTGCGGTGCAACAACTCCATATAAAGAACGATTATGTGTTAAATGCCAAACAAAAAGGACTTTAGTTACAATAGTATGTAGTATTTTATTTATACTCGTGTACGGTATCATCACATTTTTATTTGGTATTTATCCGCACCCGTACATTTCTGTCATAATTATAGCAGTACTTATATTGATTTCCTTTTTCATATCGCACACAATCTTTGAATCTCATAATACTCAATAGAATAAAAACACCGCCTGTTGTGCGACCAACAGACGGCTGTGAATAGGATGTGAGAAGTATGCCGACTTCTCGAATATTATTATATTAAGCGTGTGACTGTTTGTCAATGCAAAACAAATATGTTTACACCGAAAAAATCCGCCCTACCCTGCGCCAACAGGATAGAGCGGTTGCATAGCACGGAGGCTACACAAAGATGTTTCAGACCATCTTTTGTAATTATAAAATAATTCTGCCTCCGTGTCAATAAAAATTGAATACGGAGGTTATTTTTATGAAATGTAAGAAATGCCGAAAGAAAATTCCCGACGGCTCGAAGTTCTGCAACTTCTGCGGAGCAAAGCAGGGAGTTCAGAAAATGTACCGCCGCCCGGACGGACTGTACGAAAAATCTCTTGTAATAAAAGGTAAACGCAAGATGTTTCGTGCAAAGACCGAAAAAGAGATTTTTCAGAAAATTGCTGAATACACGGAATCGGTTGAAAAAGGTCCTTTGTTCTCCGACGTTGCAGAAGATTGGCACGATGAACACTTCCCTACTCTGTCACCAACAACGCAGAGAGGATATAAATTTTCTTTTGAAGAAGTCAAAGAACATTTCGGAGATAAGTATATCAATCAGATTACACCCGGTATGATTAACAAGTATCTAAAAGCTCTTCCCTCTTCCTATGCCCGAAAGACGGTTGCTACTCGTTTACTCGTGCTCAACCTTATTTTTAAATATGCTGTGAACAACGATATTCTTAACGAAAGTCCTTGTTCCTGTATATCGGTTCCCAAAGGACACACTTCCCGTAAGCGTAGAGCACCCACAGAAAGCGAAATTAACACGATTAAGGCTAATGTCGATTACGAGTATAAAGGCGTGCCTATCGGCTTATTTGCCGTATTTCTGCTATATACAGGCTGTCGTAGAGGTGAAGCGCTCGCTTTGCAGTACAAAGATATTGATTTTAAGAACGCCAGACTGTCAATCACGAAATCGGTTTACTACGAAAGCACAACACCTTACTTAAAGAAACCAAAAACAGAAGCAGGCACAAGGAAAGTAATCATCCCTGAATATCTGCTCAAATTACTTCCACGCAACAAGCCGAAGAAAGCTTATATTTTCAGCGATTCGCCTAACCGCCCTATGCACGGTGCGTTTTACAGAACGTCTTGGAAGTACTGGCAGAACGAAACAGGACTTGAATTGACAGCTCATCAACTCCGTCACGGTTATGCAACAATACTTCTTGAAGCTGATGTATCGGTAAAGGATGCACAGGACCTTCTCGGACACGCTGACGCAAGCACGACACAAAATATTTATCAGGAAGTTTCTGATAACCGCAAGAAACAAACTGAAATTAAAATTAATAATTTTATTCATTAAATTTCTCCCCTGACATTATAGAGTGTGTGTCAGGGGATTTTACTGTGCAATTTCTGTGTCATTTATGTGACTTTTTTTGATATTTGATGATATTAATTGATAACCGAAAAAATCAATATTAAAATCTTAATTAAGTTAGTATTTATGCGGTTTTTCAGCCTTTATCACATAAAAATAAGCACCCACTTGAGTGAGTGCTTCTGGCGGAGACGGTGGGATTCGAACCCACGGTACCAAAAGGTACAACTGATTTCG
>DXYG01000133.1 GCA_019415925.1 Clostridiales bacterium | reverse complement strand
ATACTCCCGATAGGAGAGTATAGAAGTGCGCCCTTTAGTTCCTAAAGGGATTTTCTTCTGACCCAAATTACATAAAATGTAGATCAAGACATTTCTAAGAGGTACTCTCAGATTTTCACAACATAAGGTTCATCTTCAATAATACCCTGATCGTGGGTAACAATGATAACCGTTTTACCTTCTTCATTGAGTTCGTGCAATAACCTCATAACAATATCTCTATTTTTCTTGTCAAGTGAGCCAGTAGGTTCATCTGCCAAAACAACAGAACATTTTTTCATCATAAGACGAGCTAAAGCAACTCTCTGTTGTTCACCACCGGAAAGCTGATAAACTTTTTTGTTAACTTCCTTTGATAACCCCACACGATTAAGAGCTTCTTTAAGTGATACTTTAGTTCGGCTTGATTTTTTAATCAAACTTAAATTTTCTTTAACTGTCTTATTTTCAAGCAGTGCAAAATTCTGAAAAAGAAACCCCACTGTATCCGCAAAAAAACTGTTTTTATTTTTAAGCCGGGTAATATTCAGCCCTTCGATTATGATACTGCCGCTATCCGGCTTTTCGATACCACCAATCATATTGAGCAAAGTGCTTTTTCCACTGCCGCTATCCCCGCTGATTACTACAAAACTTCCATCCGGAATTTCCAAATTAAAGTTGGAGAAAATTATTTTCTCTCCAAACGCTTTATTTAAGCCACGAATTATAATCATAAACATCCACCTTTCAAGGACTTTGAGATATTTGTTTTTTCAACCCACATAACATTTGTGAAAATGATTGCCATTTCAATAATGGTGAGCAATGCTCCAACCAGTAAAGCAATCCCGACACTTGCGTTAGATATAAAAAGCGAAACAATGCAAATCAATATCACAACGGCTATATTTTCTAAGAGATTAACGGAAATAAATCTTTTGTGCCTTTCATAAAAGCGATAGCCCAAAACCTTTTTGAGGGAGATTTCCATCGCATTAAGTCTAAATTCCATTTTCACTTCAGATATGATGATAGCGATATCTAACAGCAATACTAATACGCAAAGAGAGCTTATAAAGCCAATCAGTTTCACGAGAAAACTATGACTATAAGTATAATCCTCCCCGACATTCGTCAGCATAAAATAGTGTGGACCAAGCTGTTCTGCATATTTTTTCGCAGCATTACGAATTGTGCTTTCATCGCATCCGTAGATTACCTCACCATTATATGTTCCTGTTTCGATATAACTTCCATTCAAAGCAACAGCCTCATTTGCCTGATAAATAACAATCGGATTTGTTGCTCTTGACAATCCGTCAATAGCCTCTTCTCTGTTCGAATTGAGATAATAAAATTGCTCTCTGCCAGAATATTCTTTATAAACAACACGCAGTTCTTCTGCATTTTGGGTAAGAGAGTCAATTTCCTCTTTTGCGATATCTTTGTATGATTCCGCATTTTTTCCCTTTGGCACGAAGACCACGATATCCTCTTTTTCATCATCTTCAGTAAGCATATCAGAAAACCCTTGCAGCATATCTCTGGCATTATGATTTACAAAAATATAATTATCCGTATCGCTTATCCGGCTGCCTATGCAGACCACCGGATTTATAGTGTTGTATTCATTTTCGTAAAGGTCATTCCAAAATTCGCTCTCTTTGGATTCCTCCTCATTTTCTTCAAAAGGAGGTTCAATCTGCATAACTCCAAAATAGTAATCATTATAATGATTTTCTAAAAGAGTAGTGTTTGTAAGTAAATTACCTTGAATGCTACTGAGATTTGTAGTTATTGTAAAAATCGTCATAGCAGTAGCAAATACTTTAAGACCGTTCAGAAGATAAAACATACCTTTTTTATCTGAAGCATTGGCAAAGGCTTTTTTTACATCAAAGCGGACAAAAGCAGCATAAGGAATTACGGAAAGAACTGCTCCGGCACAATACACTGCCAAAATGAGATGATCTTCATACGCTCCCGATATAAATTGAGAAACAAGCAACTTTGCTAAGACGAATAATGCAGCATATGAAATCATATCAGCCACTACAGCTTTTAGAGCAATCACAGCAGCATTTTCGCCCAGAGAAGCTCGTACAACTACTTCCTTTTGTCTGCGTATCACCTCAATCATATTAAGTACAATCATCAATATGGCAACCAGGCCCCAAACAATGAACATCATATCAGTTTCGGTTGATTGCCAAAACTCTGGCTGCGATATAGAATATTCTTTTGCCAAATCTTGATATGTGGCAATAATGTCATCATCGTCACCGATATAGCTGACCATTATTTCCTGTCCATTGCCTGTGTTTTTTGCTTCTCTAAAATCTTCAAATTCTATTACGGTGATTCCGCCTATCAAAGCCGTATATGTTTTTTCCTCAATATCCATTGTGCTTTTAAGACTATCCCGAACAACGGTATCATCACCATAAATATAAAGTCTTGTCTGATAATTAGAAACTCTCTGATTAAAAGTCGAAAAAATATGAACACCATGCTTCTCAGCTGTATCTTCTGCATTGGCTAAAAATGAATCCATATCGTCATTAGTAGTTGTGTATCTGGACGATAAATAATAAGCACCATTAAAGTTCCAGAGCATATTTTGATATACTTCAGCTTGCATAACAAAAGCAAAAATAATCGTAATCAACAGCAATATATTTCTTATATGTTTCATTTGAAATTCTTAAACCTCCTTTGAATAGGTAACAGAC
>DXYG01000132.1 GCA_019415925.1 Clostridiales bacterium | reverse complement strand
AGTGTTTTAATAAAATCCTCCAAAAGCCTTGAAAATAAAGGATTTATCGCAATGTGTCTGCCTTATCTCTTTATACGGTTACACACAAGTTTACTCTTTCCCTCATTGCTCATAAGGGCAAATACAAGGGCAAGAAAATCTCATAACAAGATATAACAAAGTGTGGCAATCGGAGAACTGTGATGTATGTGCGAATATATTATAACGGAGGATTTTTCAATGGACAAGTACATTTACGATGATAAAAATGGTCTGTGGTATGAACTGCAAGGAGATTATTATATCCCATGTCTTATCTTACCAGCCGAAAAAGAACAGCCTATTGGTTTGTGGGGACAGCGGCACTTGCGGTATCTGAAAGAATACCGCCGAGCCACCTACATAACCTTGTTCACAAGCGGCAGACTGAACAATTACCTTGCTGACATCGACAGGCAGGCGCAGGAACGCATGGAAAGGCTCACAGAGCAGATGAAACGGGTGCAGGGTATTACGGAGCAGTTAAAGGCGGAAAACGCTTTGGAATGGACACAGAGAATGAATAACATACGGGCGTGTGCAAAGGAGATTGTGGAAAAAGAAATCATCTTTGCATAAGAAGACAGCGGTAGGATTTAGTTTTCCTACCGCTGTTTCACTTAAATCAAAAAAATATATTGACATTTTTCTATGTGTTGCATATAATAACACATAGACATTTATCTATAGGAGGTGATTGAGAGAGATGGATGAAAAAAGAATTGCGGCAATTTTCAAAGCGTTTTGTGATGAAAACCGCATTAGGATTATAAAACTGCTGCGTTCAGGTGAAAAATGTGCTTGCAAGTTGCTAGAAGAAATCAATGTCACGCAGCCTACGCTTTCCCACCATATGAAAATTCTTTGTGACGCTGAAATAGTTGTCGGGCGCAAAGAGGGAAAATGGACACACTATTCTATTTCAGAAAAAGGTGTGGAGCAGGCAAAAGAATGTTTGCGGCAGTTGACAACACTTGATGTTGAAAGCGAAAACAAGTCGTGCTGTGAAAAGTGAGGAAGTTTATTGATTGCTTTTCCGCACGGCTTATATTCGGGACGATAAATCGACATATTTCAATATAACTATATGAAAGGGGCTTTTTATGGAGACACTAAAAACAATTTGGGACTTTTTTCAAAATGAAGTCCTTGGTATGAACTGGCTGAATCGCCTCATTGAAACATTTTTGAACGCTTGCGGTTTAGATACCACGGGCAAAATAGGAGCGAGTATTCAGTTTTTCATCTATGATACCATAAAAATTATGGTACTGCTCGGCGTTTTGATTTTGATTATCTCGTATATTCAAAGTTATTTCCCGCCCGAAAGAGCTAAAAAGATACTCGGCAGATTTCACGGAATATGGGCGAATATCATCGCCGCTCTGCTCGGTACGGTAACACCGTTTTGCTCGTGTTCTTCCATTCCGTTGTTTATCGGGTTTACAAGCGCAGGTTTGCCGCTTGGCGTTACATTCTCCTTTTTGATTTCTTCGCCGATGGTTGACCTCGGAAGCCTTGTCTTACTGATGAGTATTTTCGGCTGGAAAGTTGCTGTTTTATATGTAATATTCGGTTTGGTAATCGCTGTGGCTGGCGGAACGCTAATTGAAAAGTTGCACCTCGATAATCAAGTGGAAGAATATATCCGAAACGGTCACTCGATTGATGTTCCGCAGGAGGAACTGCATTTCAAAGACCGTATGAAATTTGCGTGGGAACAGGTTGTTGAAACCGCTAAAAAGGTTGCTCCTTATGTTCTGATCGGCGTGGGCATTGGTGCTTTCATTCACAACTGGATTCCTGAAGAATTTATTGTCAAAGCACTTGGCGAAAATAATCCGTTTGGCGTAATTCTTGCTACGATAGTCGGTATTCCGATGTATGCGGATATTTTCGGTACAATTCCGATTGCAGAAGCCCTGCTTGCAAAAGGTGCTTTGCTCGGCGTTGTCCTTTCCTTTATGATGGGCGTTACTACGCTTTCGCTCCCTTCAATGATTATGCTTCGCAAGGCGGTCAAACCGAAACTGCTTGGTATTTTCATTGGAATATGTGCTGCTGGTATTATTATTGTAGGCTATCTTTTCAACGCAATACAATATTTAATTGTTTAATTTTAGGAGGTTATTATTATGGCATTATTTAACTTTGGAAAGAAAAAGGAAGAAGAAAAGAAAACACCTGCTTGCGCTTGTAGCTGCGGTTGTGCTGCCAGCGAAGCAGAAAGCATTACAAACGATTGCTGTCCTGATTTGAAAGAGGGAGAAATCTGCTGTATCAAAGTGTTAGGGGCAGGTTGTAAATCCTGTCACGAACAATTTGAATACACAAAGCAGGCAGTAAAGGATATGGGACTTTCCGTAGAGGTCGAATACATTACCGATATGCAGAAAGTAATGGAATACGGTGTTATGAGTATGCCTGCCCTTGTTGTCAACGAAAAGGTTGTTGCTATGGGTAAGGTTTTGAAAGCTGCTGATGTGGTTGCTCTGCTGCACAAGCTGGGGTTTTAACGATGGATAAGAAAAAGGTAGCCTTTATTTGTGTGCATAACTCCTGCCGCAGTCAGATTGCAGAAGCACTTGGAAAACATTTGGCGGGAGATAAGTTTGATTTCTATTCTGCCGGAACAGAAACAAAATCACAAATCAATCAGGACGCTGTGCGGCTTATGAAACAGCTTTATGGGATAGATATGGAGCAAAGCCAGTATAGCAAGACGATTGATAAAATCCC
>DXYG01000131.1 GCA_019415925.1 Clostridiales bacterium | reverse complement strand
GCCGCTACAATCATTAATTTTGCCCGTCGAGGCACTCGACAAATTATAGTTTAGCACATAAAAGGATAACATAAATAAAAAGGACACGGCAAAATTTACCGTGTCCTTAAAATTTGCGATAATATGTTCTTTGGGATTAGCAGAAGAATACGTCCATTTCCTTTTCTTCGCCGTCAGCTACAAAGTAAGCCTTGCTTTCTTCGGGCTTGAGGTAAACGGCAATTTCCTTTGCGTCCTTGCCGAGTGTGAGCTTTACGTTCTTAATAACTTCGTCTATTGAAACCTGAACTCCGCCGAACTCAACGAAGAAATCAACCTTTGCTTCAGCCTTAACTTCAGCCTTAGCTTCGGGCTTCTTGGGAGCTACCTTTTTGGGAGCAGCTTTCTTTGCGGGAGCCTTCTTAGCAGGAGCTTTCTTTGCGGGAGCTTCTTCTGTCTTTGCAGCAGCTGCCTTAGTTGCGGGAGCCTTTGTTGTTGCTTTCTTTACGGGTTCTTTAGCTGCTGTTTCTTTCTCGGCTGCAGCCTTTGTTGCAGCAGTTTTCTTTGTTGTTGCCATAAAAAATTCCTTCTTTCAAATTTTTATGAGATATTGCAATATTATATAATTTTTGTTGATGATATAATTATACATTTTGAAAAAATAATTGTCAACAAACACTAATAAATTTCGGCGGTTAGTACATTTTTTAAAGATTTTTCGAAGTTCGTTGGTGAATTTGCACTACAAAACTAATACTGTTTTGTGTATAATGTCGTTTTATGTTGTCGAAATGGTGAGAATTGCAGCCTCGTTTTTATTTGAAAATCAATCCCTGCTGTGCTAAAATTATCCTGTATTACTGAGGATTTGAGTGAAAATCCTTAAATTCTAAAATGTTGGGAAGTTTTTTGAGTGGCAGAAAATTTTGTTATGATTGCACAACAGGTACTTGTGCTGTTTGTATTAATTGCGGTCGGTTTCGTTTGCGGCAAAAAAGGAATCCTTACCGACTCCTCTTCAAAGCATATCACCGATATAGTTTTATATGTTGTAACGCCCTGCGTTATGATAACGGCTTTTCAGCGTGAGTTCAGTTTTGAACTGCTCGGCAAGATTCTGATTGCAACTCTCTGCGCATCGTTAATCATTGCAGGCTCAATTTTAGTCGCAAAACTTTTGTTTCGTGACAAGGACGAAAGCCGCAAAAAGGTTTTGCAATTTTCGGTAATCTTTTCAAACTGCGGTTTTATGTCGCTCCCTCTGCAAAAGGCAATTCTGGGCGACGACGGCTGGTTTTACGGCTCAATTTTCGTTGCAGTCTTTAACATTTTTGTGTGGACGTACGGACTTGTAAGTATGAGCGGTGACAAAAAACAGCTCTCAATCAAAAAGCTTGCATTCAATCCCGGTGTAGCCGGCGTAATTATCGCTCTTATTTTGTTCGTCTGCAAAATCAATCTGCCCTATATAATCAGCCAGCCGATTGAATATCTGTCCGATTTAAACACGCCTTTGCCTATGCTTGTAATCGGTTTCTATCTGTCGCAGGCAAATTTCAAAAAGGCGTTTACCGATTTGGGCACATACGCCGCTATGGCAGTAAGGCTCGTTGCTATTCCCGTTGCCGCCGCAGTTATTATGTCGCTGTTCGGAATTGACAAGACGATTATCGTGGCGTTCATAATTGCAAGCTCTGCACCCACTGCCGCCACCACGACAATGTTTGCGGCAAAGTACAACAGGGACGTTGAGCTTTCGGTGAGCAGCGTCACTGCGACAACGCTTGTGTCAATTGTCACAATGCCGCTTGTCGTTGCGTTTTCTCAGATTTTGTAAAGGAGAATCACTATGGCTAAAAGCTCAATGCAAAAGCAAAAGCTGTTATATCTGCAAAAAATTATGCTCGAAAATACCGACGAAAATCACGCCCTTTCTGCAAACGAAATCAAGCAGGCACTTGAAGCCTACGGAATCAGAACCGAGCGCAAGAGCCTGTATGACGATTTAAAAATTCTCGAAACCTTCGGACTTGACATATGCCGCACACGCAGTACAACCGTAAAATACTACGTAGGCAGTCGTGACTTTGAAATGCCCGAATTAAAGCTTTTAGTTGACGCAATCCAAAGCTCGAAATTCATCACGCACAAAAAGAGCCTTACGCTTATCAAAAAGCTTGAGGGACTCGTCAGCGAAAACGAGGGCAAACAGCTCCAGCGACAGGTTTACGTTTCAAACCGAGTAAAGAACGTCAACGAAAAAATCTACTACAACGTTGACACGCTCCACAACGCAATCGCACGTGAAAAGCAGGTCGCTTTTAAATACTGCAAGTGGGAAACCGACTTTGGCTCGGAAAAGAAAATAGTCAAGGTTGAGCGCAAGAACGGCGCAGTGTATAAGGTGTCGCCCTGGGCGCTTTGCTGGGACGACGAAAATTACTACCTTGTTGCCTACGACAGCGAGGCTCAGATGATTAAGCACTACCGTGTTGACAAAATGGAAGGAATCGAAATCACAAACGACGAGCGTGACGGCAGAAAAACCTTTGAAAAGTTTGATATTGCAGGCTATACAAAGGGCGTTTTCTCAATGTTCGGCGGTGAGCAGGCAGGCGTTAAGCTGTCGGTTGACAACAGACTTGTCGGCGTTATCGTTGACCGTTTCGGCTCTGACGTGATGATTATGCAGGAGAGTGAGTCAAGCTTTACGGTTAATGTTGACGTTATGCTGAGTCCTCAGTTTTATGCGTGGGTGTTCGGACTCGGCGGCAAGGTAAAGATTCTCTCTCCGCAGAAAGCCGTTGACGAATACAAGGAAAGGCTCAGAGAAATTATTGCAACATATCAATAAAATGCAATTATTGTATATTTCTGATTATTTATTGCGAAATAAGAAACATTATCATTTACCAATATTTTATTAAAATTTTTACGTAAAAACCCATAAAACACCATTAAAA
>DXYG01000130.1 GCA_019415925.1 Clostridiales bacterium | reverse complement strand
CACTCACACTTTCTTATGAGCTTATTTCCGAACCCGTAACAACACCTACAGAAGCAACTGAAGCTACTGAGGAAACAACAGCAACAGAGGCTACAGGCGCTACTGAAGCAACAACTGAACCTGCTCCCTTCACACTTTCAAGGGTATATTTTGATAACTCTACAGCAAAGTATGGAGAGGTTTATATCTATGGTTGGAAAGACAGCGGTCTTGGTGAACAGGCTCATTTAATGACACAAATTGAGGGAACAGATATCTGGTATTATGATTTTGCAGCTCCTCTTGCAGTGGGTGCAGAAGGCTTCCTGTTTAAGAACACAAGTTCCACTTGGGATCAGCAGACGCTTGACCTTTCTGTTACTGACGGTATGAATTGCTATAAAGCAAATGCCGGCAAGAAAACAGGCGGCTCATGGTCTTATTACACAGAGAAGTAATTTCTCAAGATAAAACGAGCTAAATCAAAAATCCCCGAACATGCTTGATATGTTCGGGGATTTTTGTATCTTTTTATTGTATTTACTTGAAAAATATGGTATTTTGTGGTAATATATTATTGCTTGCTGAATGATATTCCAAATATAAATAAAAAACGAAATGAGAGTATTTATGGGTTTAGAGAGAATTTATTTTGAGCTTAAAAAACGAGAAGACGATGAGTATTATATTGAGCTTGCTAAAAACGATGTGTTATTTATTCCTGTCATAACCGATATTATGCTAAATGCCACAAATTCGATGAATATCTGGGCGCAAATGTTACTTGAAAGAATAAGTGAAGAAAATCCGCTGATTGTCTATCCGTACATAGGCTATATTGCTCAGATAATTGATAAGGATACAATTTTTGACAGCTGGAACGTCTGGAAAATAATCTCCAACTTACTTGTATGCGATTATCAGAACTACTGGGAAAAGCTAAAGAATAAATACTACACCTCGCTTAAGTCTGAGCGTATTGCTGAGTTTTCAATTGTATGTGATTGTGCCTGCAAAATAATTTCAGCAAAGCCCGACGAAGAAAAGCCGATTACCGAAATACTAAAAGATGTGGACAACAGAAGCTTTTATATCAATGGAAATCTTTCCCAAAAATCAAATGAAGTCGCAAAGAATAAGGCTCAAGAGGTGCTCAATATATTGAGTTCTGATAAAGAAAATTCTGACTGATATACCACTATAAATCTTTTCAACTAATTTACCGAATATCTATTGCATCAATAAAAAAATCTGGTTATCCCTTTAAATAAGCTGAAATTATTAGCTTATTTTGTGAGATAAACTATAATTTGTCGAGTGCCTCGACGGGCAAAATTAATGATTGTAGCGGCGAACTGTGTTCGCCATAGGGAACCCCTTTAGTGGGTTCCCTACAGCAAAACAGTCCACCGGACTGTTTTGCCTACCCTCCTGCATTTTGCAATGCAATCTTTTTGTGGGCTCTGCCCACACCCGCAAGCCTTTAAAAAGGCTTGACCGAAATTTTTAATTTTTTTGCGAGTAAACTCAACGCTAAATTATGATTTAGTGGATTAAAAGGGATAACCATATATAAAAATATCGGTTTTCAGGCTATTTAGTATTTCAAAAGCACAATATCAGGTGGAAATCCGTTTCACATTTATTTGGATAGTTTGTTTTCTAAGCAAGATTTGCTTCATAAAATAACGGCTGTAACAGTTTAATTTCTGTTACAGCCGATTTTATTAAGACAAGGGAGTAAAGCGGTTAACTGTTTTGCCGTTATGTTCAACAACGTCAATAAACATATCATAAGGTCTTGCCCAAAGCGTTTCCTTTCCGTCAACACTCATATAGATAACCAGCTTTTCACCTGTTTCACTGTGAGTTGAAACTCCCAGCACCTCATACTCAGTACCCTTAAAGTGTCGATATCTTCCTTTTTTAACATTTTTTAGTTTTTTAGCAGTCTTTTCAATTTTTGCAGGAGCAGCTTTCACTTCATATTCTGCTTCAAAGTCCACTTTAAAACTTCCGTCGTTAACAACGAGAATTCTCGACGAATACGGTTTAATCGGAAGCTCAAAATAACCGTTTACATCGATAACTTCGTTATCATTCAGAACATCAGTCAGCGTTGCATTACATCCTGTGTCAAAGCCGATTTTTTCATCGTGGTCTGTGAGGTTGAACGCAACAAACACAGTCTGATTGTCGGTAA
Organism: Clostridiales bacterium; assembly: GCA_019415925.1. Lineage (GTDB taxonomy): Bacteria > Bacillota > Clostridia > Oscillospirales > Acutalibacteraceae > Ruminococcoides. The sequence goes on along the minus strand of DXYG01000130.1, from coordinate 1,180 downwards.
ATCTCTTGTAAACAAGCTTTTCGTTCATAATGTTTACATTGTCAAATTTACCGTACTTAAGAGCCTCAAGAGCAAGTCTGATTTTACCGAGCTTTATAATGTGATTGAGTAAATCGTAATTTGCATTTTCAACATTATTGAGGTCAAGACAGGGTCGAAGCTCATAGTCGCTGAATTGTGTACGTCTGCCCTCAATTCCGTACTCACTGCCGTAGTAAATTGACGGCACACCGGGCATTGTATACATAAGCGTATAGACATTTTCAAGATGATTTTTGTCTTTAAGGTCGCTTGCAATTCTGTTTACATCGTGGTTGTCCACAAAATTGTAGGTATAAATATTGCGGTAAATTCCGCCGTTGCCGAACTGCCTGTTAAGCGAGTGCGCAATTTCAAAGTAGTTGTGGTCATTGTGGCTTGAATAAATGCCCTTGTAGCACTCGTAATTTGTTACCGAGTCAAGCAGTTCGTCGTTTGCCCATCTGTTGTAGTCGCCGTGCGTGATTTCGCCATAAAGCCAGAAATCAGGCTTTTTGGATTTGCATACGTTGCGAAGTTTCTTGAAAAATTCAAGGTCAATACAGTCGGCGGCGTCTAGTCTTAAGCCGTCAATATCAAACTCGTCAATCCAGAATTTAACCGAGTCGAGCAGATAATTTACAACCTCGTCATTTTGCAGATTGAGCTTAACAAGGTCATAGTGACCTGCCCAGCCCTCATACCAGAACGGGTCACCCTTCGGACTTCTTCCGCCAAAGTTCAGGTTCTGAAACCAATTGCAGTAGCGTGAATTTCCGAGGTTCTGTTGAACGTCCTTGAATGCAAAGAAATCTCTGCCAACGTGATTAAAAACGCCGTCAAGGATAACTCTGATTCCGTTTTCGTGCAGTGTGTTGCAAATTTTCTTAAAAGAATTATTATCTCCGAGACGGCAGTCAACCTTTCTGTAATCAATAGTGTCATAGCCGTGACGTGAGCTTTCAAAAAGAGGATTGAAAACAAGCACGTTTACGGACATCTTTTTTAAATGCTCGATGCAGTCGTAAATTTTGTCGAGCCTGTAAACAAGATTTCCGTCGTTGTCCTTCGGTGCACCGCAGAAACCGAGAGGATAAATATTATAAATTACTGATTCATTAATATAACCCATTGTGAGTCACTCCCTTAACAAATTAACAAT
>DXYG01000013.1 GCA_019415925.1 Clostridiales bacterium | reverse complement strand
TATAATTCGGGCAACCGTTTTATCCAAACAATCCGATTTTTCCACTCGATTTGCCTGCAGGGGCTACCCTGCCGATTTGCCCGTCGAGGCACTCGACAAATTATGGTTTATATTTAAAAGTCAAGCGCAGTCAAAAAGACTGCGCTGTGAGCTGTATTTTGATTTACTGCTTTGGTGTTTCAGAGTCCCAAAGCTCTTTTATTGCCGTTACATTACCTGCAAGACTCTGAATATCTGACGGAATGATGATTTTTGTAGCCTTGCCGTCAGCAGCCTTTGTAAATGCTTCGAGTGATTTGAGCTGAATTATGCGCTCTGTGGGAGCTGCTTCGTTTAACATTCTGAGTGCGTCTGCGTTAGCCTTCTGCACTGTGAGAATAGCCTCTGCTTCACCCTGTGCCTCACGGATTTTCTGCTCCTTGACAGCGTCTGCCTTAAGGATTGCAGACTCCTTCATACCCTCGGCAACAAGAATCTGACTGCGCTTTTCACCCTCTGCATCGAGGATTCTTGCACGGCGTTCACGCTCTGCCTTCATCTGCTTTTCCATTGCGTCCTGAATTTCACGTGGTGGGAGAATGTTTTTAAGTTCAACACGAATAACCTTGATACCCCAAGCGTCTGTTGCTTCGTCAAGGATAATTCTGATTTTATCGTTGATTGTGTCACGTGAGGTAAGCGTATTATCAAGCTCCAAGTCGCCGATGATATTACGCAGAGTTGTTGCTGTGAGGTTTTCAATTGCGCTTAAAGGACGTTCAACACCGTAGCAGTAGAGCTTCGGGTCTGTGATTTCAAAATACACTACCGTATCAATCTGCATTGTTACGTTATCTCTTGTGATTACAGGCTGGGGTGGGAAGTCAACAACCTGCTCCTTAAGTGAAACCTTTTTTGAGATTTTGTCAAGGAACGGGATTTTTACGTGAAGTCCTGTGTCCCAAGTTGCATAGTAAGTACCGAGTCTTTCAATTACATAAGCGTGAGCCTGCGGTACAATTTTGATGTTGCACACAACAATGAGCAACACAATTAAAATAATAATTCCTAAAATAATTAAACCTAACATAATTTTCTCCTCAAATTTATTCTGCAGGTTCAACAATGAGCTTTACGCCTTCAATTGCAAGAACCTTGACTTTGCTGTCTTTGGCAATCGGTGCACTCTGCGACTTTGCAGTCCAGATTTCACCCTCAACCTTGACCTGTCCTACCTTTTGTATGTCCTCAATATCTGAAAGGACAATTCCGATTTTTCCGATTAGTCTGTCGGCGTTTGTGCTTGTTTTACCCTTTTTCTGCCTGATTTTATTTACAAGCGGTCTTGTAACAATAAGGGCGATAAGCGACACAACAAGAAATACTGCCGACTGAATCGGAATTGAATCAGTAAAAATTGAAGTGATTGCGGCGCAAACCGAGCCGAGCACAAACCATATTGACACAAGCTGTGACGTAAATGCTTCGCATACAGCCATTAATACTGCAAAACCTATCCATATGAAAGGCATATATTGTTCCATAAGATTACTCCTTTCTTGCTATAATTCTATCATAACAAACACGGATAGTCAAATTATTTGAATAAAAATATACACTTTTAATTTATTATATGTTATAATTAAAGTAAATATTAAAATACAGGTGATTATATGGCTTTTGATACATTCGATGAGGGCGTAACATTAGGCGGTGTAAGAAGTAAAAACGAAATCAGAATTCTTATCTGCTATCTTTTAAGCTGCGTCAAGGAAAATATGGATAAGGAGCTTGTTGTACAGGCAATTACAATTGATGAGCTTGCAAATTATTTTGAAGTAAGTGCAGCATTTGACGATCTGATTAAAAACGGAAACATTAAAGAAAGTGAAATTGTTGACGGAACTCAGACGTACGAGCTTACCGACAACGGAAAAATGATTGCAAATCAGCTTGAAAGCATACTTTCCTACACTGTTAAAGAAAAGGCATATGTAAAAGCAATACAGCTGCTCGGTGAAAAGAAAAAGCGCCGTGAAAATTCGGTTGATATAAAGAAAACCGAAAACGGCTTTGACGTAATCTGCAAAATTTCGGGCGGAGATATGGATTTGCTTTCCTTTACGCTATATGCACCTACCTTTGAGCAGGCTATGGTAATGAAAAAGAATTTTTTTGACAATCCCTCAACCGTTTACAAGGTTATGCTTGCACTTATGACAAAGGATAAGGAAAATGTCGGCGAGGCTCTTGAAGAGCTTTACGGTGTTTTATAAAACTAAAAGAACAAATTGAGCGAGAGCAGCAGCGTAACTCCCGGTACTCCGCCTGCGACCGACACGATTATTGAAAGCAGACTTACGGGCAGAAAAACGCCTGTAAAACCTGAGGTCAGATTTACTGCTGTAAGCGTTGCCGCACCGACAAGCATTGACAAAAGCGACCGTTTAAGAGGATGCTTGCTTTTTGATATGTAATGGATAACTGCAAAAATCAGAAAAATTGACACGAAAACGATTGCTAATCCCCACAGTGGCATAAATAACATCTCCAAAATAAAATAGACCGTCGGACATACCTCCGACGGTCTATAATTATGCTTGAAAATCAAAAGATATTACTTACTTGAGTACTCCGAAATAGGAAAGTACGTTAAGTGCGATTACGAAGAGTACGAATACTGCAGCAAATACCTTTGTCCAACGGGAAAGAAACGCATCAATTGAACGAGCCTTGTTCTTTGAAAAATAAGAGTCAGCCGCACCTGTTACAACACCAATACCCTGCTGATTGCCTTCCTGAAGAATAATTACAACGATGATTGCTATTGAAACGATGCCGAGAATAACACCGAGAACAATACCTAAAACACCCATTTTTCATCTTCCTTTCATTAAAATGATATAATACACGATAATCTGCATTAATTAACTATTTTATAATATCATATAAATTTTATTTTTGCAAGGGAAATTTTATATTTTTCAATATATGTTTTACAAATTAATGCTTTATAGCAGTGAAAGCTGTTCGTCAGATGTATCTTCGTTTGACGGCAAAGCACCCAGAGCAGGCAAAGAGCGTGTTCTGTAGCGCTGCGGCTTTGCAAAAGTACCCTCTTTGTATTCGGAAATTTCAAAGAGTCTGTGACCTTTTTTGAGCTTCATAACGGCTACGCCCTGTGTTGAACGTGTTGCTTTAAGCGACAGTGCACCTGTGTGGACAAGCAACATTCTGCCTGACGACGCTTTAAACAACACTTCCCTGTCGTCTTGAATATACAACATTCCCGTAAGAGGTGACTTATCGGAATATGCGCCTGTCAGCTTTTTGCGGTTTGTCTTTGTGGCATACGCTTCAAGCGGTACCTTTGCCGCCTTTCCGTTTTCAAAGGCAAAGAGCAAAATGCCCTTATAGTCCTTTGTTGCAACCATAAATACGGCGTTTTCGCCCTCGTCCATTGAAAGCTTTGCGGCTACGTAGTCACCGAGAACGCTCGCCTTAGTATCGGTAAAATCGGAGGCTTTTGCCTTGTAGACCTGACATTTGTCGGTAAAGAACAGCAAGTCGCAGTTGTTTGAAAACTCAATTTCCTGCACAATTTCATCGCCGTCCTTGAGCTTATGCGCTCCACTCATTCTGAGTGACTGTGGTGTAATCTTTTTGAAATAGCCTTCCTTTGTAAAGAAAAATGTTACGGGATAATCCGGAATTTCCTCGACCTCTTCCTCGTACTTTGCATTGTCCTCGTAGATTATGATACTCTTTCGGGGCTGACCGTACTTGTCGGCTATCGCTTTAAGCTCCTTGACGATTATCGTCTTGATTCTTGCTTTGCTCTTTAAAATTTCGTCAAGCTCGGCAATTTCCTTTTCAAGCTCTTCAATATCCTTTGTGCGCTTTAAAATATACTCACGGTTGAGGTGACGGAGCTTGATTTCAGCAACGTATTCAGCCTGAGTTTTATCGATTCCGAAGCCAATCATAAGGTTTGGTACAACCTCGACTTCTTCGTCGGTTTCACGGATAATTTTAATCGCCTTGTCAATGTCGAGCAGGATTTTTTCAAGACCTTTTAAAAGGTGGAGCTTGTCTGCCTTTTTGTTGCGGTCAAAATACGTTCTGCGCCTTACACACTCAATTCTGAATGCAATCCATTCCTCTAAAAGTGCTTTAACGCCGAGTACCATAGGCACTCCGCCGATTAGCACATTGAAGTTGCAGGCGTAGGAATCTTCAAGCGTTGTAAAGCGGAAAAGCTTAGCCATAAGCTTTTCCGGGTCAACACCACGCTTTAGGTCGATTGTAATTTTAAGACCGTCAATACCTGTTTCGTCACGTATATCGGAAATTTCCTTTAGTTTTCCCTGCTTTACAAGGTCGATAATCTTCTCGATTATGACCTCGCAGGTCGTTGTGCTCGGAATTGAAAGCACGTCAATGCAGTTTGCGGATTTATCGTACTCGTACTTTGCACGGAGCTTGATGCTTCCCCTGCCCGTTTCGTAAACCTGATTGATTGCCTTTTCATCGTAGATTATCTGACAGCCGCCGATAAAATCGGGTGCAGGCAGAGTTGATTTTATATCGTGGTCGGGGTCACGAATGAGTGCCGCTGTAGTTTCACAGATTTCCTTGAGGTTAAAGGAGCAGATGTTTGAAGCCATACCTACCGCAATACCTGTGTTTGCGTTTACAAGCACAGACGGAAAAGCTACGGGAAGTAATGACGGCTCTTTCATAGTGTTGTCGTAGTTATCGACAAAATCAACGGTATCCTTATCAATATCACGGAAAAGCTCGTTGCAGATTGGCGCAAGCTTTGCTTCAGTGTATCGTGAAGCCGCCCATGCCATATCACGGCTGTAGAACTTACCGAAGTTACCCTTTGAGTCAACGTACGGGTGTAAAAGTGCCTCGTAGCCTCTTGACAAACGCACCATTGTGTCGTAGATTGCAGAGTCACCGTGAGGGTTTAATTTCATTGTTGCACCGACGATATTTGCCGATTTTGTCCTGTTTCCCGTTAAAAGTCCCATTTTGTACATTGTAAAAAGGAGCTTGCGGTGAGAGGGCTTAAAGCCGTCAATTTCGGGAATTGCACGTGACAATATGACGCTCATTGCGTAGGGCATATAGTTTTCACGGATAGTGGAAACTATGGGTTGCTCTACAATATCGCCTGCTCCGTTGATTACGCCGTGAGTTTTGGGCGAAGTTGATTTTTTGGGAGTATTCTTTTTAGAAACCATTGTTTTCCACCTCCTGTCAGCTTACGTCAAGATTGTCTATATATTCGCTGCCGTGCTCTACAATGTAGTCCTTTCTGCCCTGAAGATTGTCGCCGAGCAGAATATCAAAAATTTCAGCCGTCTGTGCCGCATCATCGGGCATAACCTTGATAAGACGGCGGGTTTTTGGATTCATTGTAGTTAAGTTCATCATATCGGGCTCGTTTTCACCCAGACCTTTGCTTCGCTGAATCGTAAATTTTTCGTTGCCGATTTGCTCTATGAACTTATCCTTTTCAATTTCGTCATACGCAAAGTAAACGTCATTTTTTGAGGTGATTTCGTAAAGCGGAGATTCCGCAATGAACACCTTGCCCTGCTCAATAAGAGTAGGAGTAAGACGGTAAAGCATTGTAAGTAATAATGTACGAATCTGAAATCCGTCAACGTCGGCATCGGTACATAGAATTACCTTGTTCCATCGCAGAGCGTCCATATCAAAGCTTGATAGATTTTTGTTAGCCTTTGATTTCACCTCAACTCCGCATCCGAGAACCTTGAGCAAATCGGTGATGATTTCGCTCTTGAAAATTTTATCGTAGTCGGCTTTAAGACAATTCAGAATTTTACCTCTGATTGGCATTATAGCCTGAAAATCGGGATCTCTTGCCTGCTTGCAGGCACCGAGAGCAGAGTCACCCTCAACTATGAACAACTCACGCTGTTCAACGTCCTTGCTTCGGCAATCGACAAATTTTGCAACTCGGTTAGTAATGTCAAGATTACCCGAAAGCTTTTTCTTTATGTTAAGTCGGGTTTTCTCGGCATTTTCTCGACTGCGCTTGTTTACAAGCACCTGTTCTGCAATCTTCTCGGCTTCAAGCGGATTTTCAATGAAATATACCTCTAAGCTCTGTCGCAGGAAAGCAGTCATTGCGTCCTGAATACCCTTGTTGGTTACTGCCTTTTTTGTCTGGTTTTCATAGGAAGAAACACTTGAAAACGATGAAATGACGCACACAAGGCAATCCTCTACATCGTCAAACTTGATTTTGCTTTCTGTTTTGTTGTATTTATTATTCTGCTTTAAGTAGCTGTCAATCTGATAGACAAATGCGTTTCGCACCGCCTTGTCGGGTGCTCCGCCGTGCTCAAGCCAGCTTGAATTGTGGTAGTATTCGGTAAGGCTGACTTTATTTGAAAATGCAACGGCTATGTCCATTTTGCACTTGTATTCGGGTTTATCGTCACGGTCACGTGTTTTGCACTCGGTTTCCCAGTGCTGAACGGTAGTCAGTCCGTCCTCGCCGATTACCTCGGCAACGTGGTCAACTACGCCGTTGATATAATTGAAGGAAGTTGTATCAAATGAACGTCCGTTCTGATTTCTGAAGATAAACTCCACGCCTGCGTTGACAATCGCCTGACGTTTCATTATGTCAAGAAAATAATCGGGCTGAATGTCAATATCTGTGAAAACCTCAAGGTCAGGTTTCCAATGGATTTTTGTTCCCGTATCCTTTTTGCTGTACGGCTCTTTTTTGAGTCCGCCTACGTTCTCGCCCTTTTCAAAATGGAGAGTGTAACGGTAGCCGTCACGGCGGATATCAACATCCATATATTCGGAAGCGTACTGAGTTGAACAAAGTCCCAAGCCGTTCATACCGAGTGAAAACTCGTAGCTTTCGCCCTCGTTGTTGTTGTACTTGCCGCCTGCGTACATTTCGCAGAACACAAGCTCCCAGTTGAACTTCTGCTCGTTTTCGTTGTAGTCAACAGGGATTCCTCGACCGTGGTCCTCAACCTCGATTGAGCCGTCGGAAAAGCGAGTTACGGAAATCTGCTTGCCGTAGCCCTCTCTCGCCTCGTCAATGGAGTTTGAAAGAATTTCAAATACCGAGTGCTGACAACCGTCAATGCCGTCAGAGCCGAAAATTACCGCAGGTCTTTTGCGGACACGGTCAGCGCCTTTGAGAGTTGTTATGCTGGTATTATCGTATTCGTTGGTTTTCTTCCTTGCCATTTCACTCTTCCTTTTTTGATTTTCGTACCGAAAATATAAAAACTGCTGTGAGATTTCTGAGCGACGAGGGCGTCGCTCGCTACATTTTAAAAATTTGCGTATGATAGATTTCTTTTTACTTTTCGCCACGAAGCTTTTTGATTTTATCACGCAGATATGCAGCGTGTTCAAATTCAAGCAGCTTTGCCGCAGCCTTCATTTCTTTTGTAAGGCTTTCGATAAGGTCTTGCTTCTGCGCCTTTGTAAGCTTTTTTGTACTTTTGAATTCGCTATCGTCATGGGTGGAAATTTCAAGAATTTCGCTTACCTTTTTGACAATTGTCTTTGGTATTATGCCGTGTTCCTCGTTGTACTTCTGCTGAATTTCACGGCGGCGCTGTGTTTCCTCAATCGCAACACGCATTGACTCGGTAACGCTGTCGGCATACATTATTACCATACCGTCGCTGTTTCGTGCGGCACGTCCGGTAATCTGAATAAGCGAACGTGTACTTCTCAGAAAACCCTCTTTGTCGGCGTCAAGCACTGCTACGAGCGAAACCTCGGGAATGTCAAGTCCCTCTCTTAAAAGATTGATTCCCACAAGCACGTCAAACTCGCCGAGGCGCAAATCACGCACAATTTCCATTCGTTCAACGGTGTCTATATCGTGGTGCATATAGCGCACCTTTATTCCCATTGTTTCAAGGTAAGATGTCAAATCCTCAGCCATTTTCTTTGTCAGCGTTGTAACAAGCGTGCGCTGTTTTTTAGCTGTTCTGATATTGATTTCCGAAACGAGGTCGTCAAGCTGACCTTCTGTCGGTCTTACCGAAATTTCGGGGTCGAGAAGTCCCGTAGGACGGATAATCTGTTCTGCAACTACCTTTGACTTTTCCATTTCAAGGTCGCCCGGTGTTGCGCTGACAAACACAACCTGATTGATTCTGTCGTAAAATTCGTCAAAATTAAGCGGTCTGTTGTCAAATGCGGAAGGCAGTCTGAAGCCGTAATCTACAAGATTTTGCTTTCTTGCGTGGTCGCCTGCATACATTCCCCTTACCTGTGGCAAGGTAACGTGTGACTCATCGACAAACAGCAGAAAATCCTTCGGGAAGTAATCAAGCAGAGTGTACGGTGAAGAGCCGGGTTCTCTGCCTGACAAAATTCTTGAGTAGTTCTCAATTCCCGTACAGAATCCGATTTCCTGAAGCATTTCCATATCGTAATGCGTGCGCTGTTCAATTCTCTGCGCTTCAAGCAATTTGCCGTTTTCTCTGAAATATTCAAGCCTTTCCTGCAACTCACGCTCAATTTCCGCAAGAGCAACCTGCATTTTATCCTTTGAAACAATGTAGTGCGATGCAGGATAGATTGCGGCATGGCGCAGAATTGCCTTGAGTTCGCCCGTAAGCGGATTTATTTCGGAAATTCTGTCAATTTCATCGCCGAAAAACTCAACACGAATTACGGAATCGTTTGATGCGGCAGGGAAAATTTCAACTACATCTCCCCTGACTCTGAATTTGTTGCGTATGAAATTAACGTCGTTGCGCTCATACTGAAGCTCAACAAGCTTTTTTACCAAATCGTCACGGCTCTTTTCCATTCCGGGACGGAGTGAGATTACCATATTGCGGTAATCAATAGGGTTGCCCAAGCTGTAGATGCACGAAACGGATGCAACAATAATTACGTCGTTTCTCTCCGAAAGCGCAAGCGTTGCGCTGTGGCGTAGCTTGTCGATTTCGTCATTTATTGAGCTGTCCTTTTCAATATAAGTATCGGTCTGGGCAACGTATGCCTCGGGCTGATAGTAGTCGTAGTAGGACACAAAATATTCAACGGCGTTGTCGGGGAAAAATTCCTTGAACTCACTGCAAAGCTGTGCCGCAAGGGTTTTGTTGTGGGCGAGCACAAGCGTTGGCCGCTGAACACGCTCGATTACGTTTGCCATTGTAAACGTCTTGCCCGAGCCTGTTACACCGAGCAGAGTCTGTTCCTTGTTGCCTGCGTTTATGCTTTCAACAAGCTTTTCAATTGTCTGAGGTTGGTCGCCCGTAGGCTTGTATTTTGAATGAATCTTAAATTCCATAAGCTGTCAAATCAATATATTATATGTCGTAATAGAAAATTTTGCCTGCCATTCCGCTTTCACGCAGAGAAACGTAGTCCTCGCTTGTCACTATGAAATGGTCAACAAGGTTAACGCCTATTGCACCAAGCGTGTCCTTTAACAGCTCGGTTGCTTCAAGGTCGCCGGGTGACGGCAGGGCTGTGCCGCTGGGGTGATTGTGACCTAAAAAAGCAGTTTTGGCGTTCTTGCGCAGAGCAAGGTCTACAATCTTCCTTACAGGCATTTCGGTTGCGGTAAGCGAGCCCTTTGCAATAATGTCAAAGAAAATCATTTTGCCCTTTGCATCACCGAGCATCAATGCAGTTTCTTCGCTCGTTCTGCCGATAAATTTTGCGGCAAACATATCGCCTACTGTTTCAAGGTCGATAGGATTATCATAGGACATTTTTGACTCATTATACAATCTCGACATCTGCGGCAGAAGCTTAAGAAGAACCGCCGCCGACTCCGACAAGCCGAACTCGCTTTCAAGCTCGTCAATCGGAGCGTCGCAGACTGCGCTTATTGAGCGGTATTTATCAAGAAGTCTGTGCGCAAGCGGATTTGTGTCCTTTCTCGGAATTGCGTAGAAAAGGTACAATTCAAGCGCCTGATGAGGCTCAAAAACATCAAGTCCGTTTTCTATGAACTTTTTCTTTAAACGCTTACGGTGTCCCGTATGCTCGTTGCCGTTTGATGAAGCCATAACAAACCTCTGATAGCTGTTTATTTTACTCCGTACTGCTCGTAATATGCGTCAATTGCCGCTTTGAGCTTGTCGTCAATTACAACCTTGCCCTTGTACTCTTTGTTGTAAAGGTGCTCTACTACCTCTGCCATTGTTACGATTGCGGTAGTTTTTAAGCCGTATTTTTCTTCAATTTCGGAAAGTGCGCTCTTTTCGCCCTGACCTCTTTCCATTCTGTCAACGGAAACTACAAGACCGATTGGGTTAACGTCGCCCTGTGCCTTGATAATCGGAAGTGTTTCTTCAATTGAAGTGCCTGCCGTTGTAACGTCTTCGATTATAACAACCTTGTCGCCGTCGTTTATCGGACTGCCGAGCAGGATTCCCTTATCGCCGTGGTCCTTGACTTCTTTTCTGTTTGAGCAGTAACGGATGTCCTTGCCGTATTTTTCGCTGATTGCGATTGTTGCGGCTACGGAAAGCGGAATACCCTTGTAGGCAGGTCCGAAAAGCACGTCAAAGTCAAGACCGAATTTGCTGTTGATTGCCTCGGCGTAGTACTGACCGAGTCTTCTTAACTGTGCACCTGTTCTGTAGAATCCCGTATTTACAAAGAACGGTGTTTTTCTGCCGCTTTTTGTTACGAAATCGCCGAATTTAAGAACCTGACAGTCTACCATAAATTCAATAAATTCCTTTTTGTAAGCTTCCATAGTGATACCTCCGTTTATTTTTTCACATAATTTAACATTATAGATTTTAACACAATATCTTGGTTTTGTAAATGGGAATTACATTTATGTAATCAATATAAGGTATTTACCATGTTAATTATATCATAAAATTACCTGTTGACATATTAGAACAGATGTTCTATAATATAATAAAACATTTGTTCGAGATGATTTTATGGATATTCAGAGTACGGTTGACAGAAATAAATATAAAAAAGACAGGGTTATTCTTCACAGCGACTGCAACGGCTTTTATGCAAGCGTTGAATGTCTGCATAATCCGCAGTTAAGGGATAAGCCTGTTGCGGTAAGCGGAGACGCTGAAAACAGGCACGGAATTATTCTTGCAAAAAACGAAATTGCAAAAAAATACAACGTCAAAACAGGCGAGGCTATCTGGCAGGCAAAGCAGAAATGTCCCGAGCTTGTCACACTTCCTCCCCACTTTGAGCTTTACAAAAGATTTTCCAAAATGGCAAGGCGGATTTACAGTGATTACACTGACAGAATTGAAAGCTTCGGACTTGACGAAGCGTGGCTTGACCTTACAAATAATATTGACAATGACGGATATAAAACTGCGCTTGAAATAAAGAACAGAATTAAAGAGGAGCTTGGAATCACCGTCAGCATAGGCGTGAGCTTTAACAAGATTTTTGCAAAATTCGGGAGCGACTACAAAAAGCCCGACGCTGTAACCTGCATTACAAGAGAGAACTACAGGGATATTGTGTGGAATTCTCCGGCAGGAGATTTGCTGTACGTCGGCAGAGCGACCAAAAACAAGCTCAACAGAATCGGCATATACACCATTGGCGATATTGCAAACACTTCTCCGGATATTTTAAGAAAGCTGCTCGGAAAATGGGGCGATTTGATTTACGGCTTTGCAAACGGCTTTGACTCCTCACCTGTTGCACATATGGATGAAAACACCGAGGTCAAGTCTATAGGCAACTCAACGACTACTCCGAGAGATATGAAAACCTTTGACGACGTAAAGGTAGTTATGTACGTGCTGTGCGACAGTGTTTGCAGGCGTATGCGTGAGCAAGGCTTTATGGCTAAAACCGTCGGGATAAGCGTTCGTGACAACGAGCTTAACAGCTTTACACGTCAGTGCACGCTTGAAAACTACACCGGCCTTACAAAAGATATTACGCAGAGTGCATTTTCGCTTTTTAAGAGAAGCTATAAAATGCAAAGGCCTTTGCGGAGCATAGGCGTTTCGGTGACCGACTTTGTGCACGACAATGTTCCGCATCAGATAAGCTTTTTGCAGGATGAAGAAAGGCTTATGCAGAATGAAAAGCTCGACAAAACGCTCGACGTGCTGAAAAAAAGATTCGGTAACTACATTGTGCGCCCAGCTGTATTGCTCAATGACAGAGGACTTTCTTCGTTCAATCCAAAAGATGATCACGTTATTCATCCTGTGGGATATTTATAAGAGGTGTTTGGTGATGAAAAAATACATTAAGGTAAACGCAACCTTTGACTGCGACGGAAATTTACTGCCCGAATATATTTACTGGGACGAGGACAGGAAGTACCCGATTGACAAGATTACGGACATAAGATATGCCGCCTCGCTGAAGGCAGGCGGAGCAGGAATAAGATACACCTGTATGATACTTGGCAAGGAGCGTTTTTTGTTTCTTGAAGAAAACAGGTGGTTTGTAGACACGAGGGAGAACAAATAAAGCGCTCTGTGTGTTTTTTTACTCTTATAAGATTTTAAGTTATTTAGCGGCGAGCCGCCGCAGGCAAATTGAGTGGAAAAATCGGATTGTTTGGATAAAACGGTTGCCCGAATTATAAATTAATATATAGGTGGCGTTTCGGGACGTCAGGGATGCCGTCCCCTACGGATATAATCCAAACGTTTCCCCGAAACAGGTGTAACTGCTTCGGGGAGTGATGACAGAGATATTAAATTACTATTCTTCACGACCGCATTCAAACGGCTTGTCGTGTTTTTCGCACTCTTCAGATTTGCGTGGGAAGAATGAATCGGTCGGAAATTCGATTTTGCTGAAAACCTCGCACGGGTCGTCGGTTTTGGCACAGCATTCTTTGCGTGGAACGCAGAAATCGTATGACGGAATCATAATCTGAACTTTGCGCTGAAGTCTGGTGATTGTAAAAATTCCTATGGTGACTGCAATCTGCTTCTTTTTGCAGGGCACAAGCTCTCCGCAGAAATAGTCGCAGACACAGTGAGGAATCGGCTTGCACGGCATTGAAGAACACGGCTTGCAGTTTACAAGCTTTGCCGACAAAGCCATAGGACTTGAAATCTGAACGGTTGCTTTCGGAACGGAATTTGTAGATGAACAGGAGCAATCTCTGTCATTTTTCTCGCACTTTACAGGCATATCGTTTGAGAACGACTTTACGCTTCCGTCACTGCCGTAGAGCACAACTCTTTTTCCGTAAACGGCGAGTCCGTTGATCGTAGTCGGCAATGCGCCGTTGCTTGAATAAACATCGCAGCTCACAGAAAAATAGAACGTCATATCTACCGAGTAGAATCCCCTGTGAAATGCTACCGGCTCAACTTCAACGGTTGATGTAATTACATTTGCTCTGTTTATGCGCACCGAGCAGGCGTTTTCAACAAGCGCCTGATTTGCCTCTGTGAACATAAGCGGCAAATCGCTTAAACAATCCTTTGCTCCGCAGCTGTCATAGATACGGTCTGCGTCTATGCAGATTGCGTCACAGCCCGAATCAGGCGTTCTGTCATCGTTTAAGGGCATCTGCTCTGAACCGTAGGATACATCCGGCATAAAAATAACCTCCATAAATTAGTATTAACAGGCTGTATAACGGCACTGTAACAATACTATTTTATGGAGGTATCTGTATTTTGTGATTGAAAGACGTAAAATCAGTTCAGATATTTTTTAAGAGAATTTTTAAACAGTCTGTATATATACGCCGAGTCGAAATATGCGTAATTTGAAAGTGATACAAAGATTTCCGACTTATCCTTTGTAAAGGAAAGCATTGAATTGTAGTCCTCGGTTCTGCCGGTGTGGCTGAGCTTGTTTCCGTAAACGTAGAATCCCATTGCATAGTTTTCCTTGTACGGAGTGAACATCTGCTCAAGCGAATCTTCACTGAGCACGGCACCGTCAAGCAAGCCGTCAACCCATTTGAGCAAATCGGAGATATTCGAAATAAGTCCCATTGACGAGTACCCTACTCCGCTGTAAAGCAGAGAATCGTTTGAATCCGTGCCCTGATAGCTTACGGCGGTTTTCTCATTCGCTTCAAATGACGAGGAATTCATACCGAGGGGCTTGAAGATATTCTCTTCAAGATACTTTTCGTAGCTTTCGCCGCTCGTTTTTTCGATTATTTCACCGAGCAAAAAATAGTTGCTGTCGGAATACATAAACTCGCTGTCAGGCTCAAAAGACAAATTCTGCTTAAAAATCCAGTCGAGTATTGCTTTATTATTTTCTTTTTCAGAATTATCTTTTGAAATTTCTGCCTCAATTTCGGGATTGAGAATAATTACACTGTCGGTTTCATTGTCACGCCTGACGTAGTTTTTAATTCCCGACGTCATTGTAAGAAGATTTCGTACTGTGATTTTTTCGCCGTTTTTGTAGGACGAAAAAAATTTATCGAGCGTATCGGAAAGGCTCAGCTTTTTGTCCTCGCACAGCTTTAAAACAGCGGCGGCAGTAAACTGCTTTGTTACAGAGCCTGTGTAGTAGCAGGTGTCGATTGAATTTGACATATGCCTGTCGGTGTTAGCGTCACCGTTTGCATTGATATATTCAAAATCGTTTCCTATTTTCAGATACGTTGTGCCTTTGAATTTTTTGCTTGATATTATTTTGTCAAGCTTTGCCGTTATATCGTCAAAGTCCTGCTTAATCAAAAGATAGTTATATGATTCGGGATTTGTCGGAACAATGTCATTCGTTGCCTTTGACTCAGTTGAAGATGTTGTCTGTTCGGCAGATGTTGGAGCTACGGTAGTTTCAGCGTCCGACGGCTCTGTAACCGAGCAGGAAACCGAAGAAAACGCAAAAAAAGCAGAAAATAAATAACAAAGCATTGTTTTACAAAATTTCACCAAAACAATCACCCTCTATATTTTTTCCATTTTACTGAAGTTAGCCATTAGTTTTTTTGTTCCGGCTTTATCAAAAGAAATTTCAAGCATTGTATCATTGCCCATTTTTTCTGTGCTGACAATCATACCCTTGCCAAAAACCTTGTGAAGTACGCAATCGCCTACATTATAGACTGTTCCGCTTTTTATAGCAGGTTTTTTGTATCCTGCAAAGCTACCCGTTGAATATGAAGTTTTACCGGCAGAACCGATTGAAACCTTGTCACCTGAAGAAGAAAATGACGAGCCTGACCTTGCAAAGTTTTTGTTTTCACCCGTAAAATCAATAAGATTATCTGGAATTTCATTTACAAAACGTGAAACCTTATTGTAGGTTGTTGAACCGAACAACATTCTTGAGCGTGTCTTTGTAAGATAGAGCTTTTCCTTTGCTCGTGTGATTCCGACATACGCAAGTCTGCGTTCCTCGTTAAGCTCGTCCGGATTCATAATTGACGACATTGACGGAAAGATTCCGTCCTCCATTCCTGCGATGAATACTACAGGGAATTCAAGTCCCTTTGCGCTGTGCAAGGTCATCATAACGCTTGTATCAGCGTCTGCATCGTAGTTATCGATATCGGTCTGGAGCGAAATTTCCTCCAAAAATGCCGAAAGTGACGTTTCGTCGTCGTAATCCTCCTCAAACTTGATAATATTTGAGGACAATTCTTCGATATTTTCAATTCTTACGTCGGGATTGTCTTTTTCGGTTTTGAGGTAGTTTTCGTAATTAGTATGCTCAATTACGAGATTATATAATTCTGCAAGAGAATAATCACCGCTCTGCTCGGCTTCAATAAAGCCGTCAATTAGATTAACAAAGGCTTTCAGCTTTGAAGCAGCACGTGAAAGCTGAGGATAGCTGTCAGCATCCTTGATTACTGTATAAATGCTCTCCCCCAAGCCTGACGCAATTTCTGCAGCGTGAGAAACGGTTGTTGCACCGATTGAACGCTTAGGCACGTTTATGATACGGCTTAGTCTTACGTCATCGTGAGGATTGTTGATAACCTGAAGATAAGCTACCATATCACGGATTTCTTCACGGTCATAGAATCTGTGACCGCCGATTACTCTGTGCGGTATTCCGCTGCGTGAGAGAGCCTGCTCGACAGCGTTTGACTGTGCGTTCATTCTGTAAAGCACTGCGTAGTCGGAGAACTTTCTGCCGTTTGCAACACCGTCAAGAATTGTCTTTGCTATAAACGCCGCCTCATCACGTTCGGTTTCGGAGGTGTGAACCTCAATCTTCTCTCCCTCTCCGTTTTCTGTCCAGAGAGTCTTGCCCTTTCTCATTGTGTTGTTCGAGATAACCTCGTTTGCGGCGTTGAGGATATTCTGCGTACTGCGGTAATTCTGTTCAAGGCGGATAATCTGGGCGCCCTTGAAGGTGTTTTCGAAGGATAGGATATTTTCAATCGTAGCTCCTCTAAATTTATAGATACTCTGGTCGTCGTCGCCGACAACGCAGATGTTGCCGTATTTTTCGGCAAGCATACTTACAAATTTGTACTGCACCTTGTTGGTGTCCTGATACTCGTCAACCATTATGTATTTAAACTGATTCTGATAATACTCGAGTACTTCGGGACACTTTTCAAAGAGCAGAACTGTGTTGCAGAGCATATCGTCAAAATCCATTGCATCGGCTGTTTTTAGCTTTGACTGATAAATTTCATACGCCTTTGCAATAGATGCCTTGCGGCTGTCAAAGTTTGCCTCTTTGAGCATTTCCTCCGGAGTCTGCATTTTATCCTTTGCCTTTGAAATTTCGGACAGAATAGTCTTTGCAGGCAGGATTTTTTCATCAATATGAAGCTGTTTTAGAATATCCTTGATAAGCTTTTTCTGATCGTCCGTTCCGTAAACGGTAAAGTGACTTGTGAAACCGATTCGATCACCGTAACGGCGCAGGATTCTTGCGCAGGTTGAATGGAAAGTAGCCGCCCAGATGTCAGCTCCGCCCTCGGGAACTGCATTGCAGATTCTCTCTTTAAGCTCGCCTGCCGCCTTGTTGGTAAAGGTGATTGCAAGTATCTGCCACGGCTTGCAGAGCTGTGACCGGAGAATGTAAGCTATTCTGTTTACAAGCACGGTCGTTTTGCCCGAGCCTGCACCTGCGAGAATAAGCAAAGGTCCTTCTGTTGCAAAAACAGCCTTGCGCTGCATAGTGTTCATATGTTGAAAATTTTTCTGAATTTCGCTTTGAGTCATAATTTTCCTGCCTTAAAGATAATATACAAACAAAACGGGCGAACAGTCAGTGTCCGCCCATAAGTATTCGGGAAACCGAATTATTTAACATAGCTGTAGAAAACGTCGAGCATTTCAGAGCCCTTGTCGGCAACAATCATACTTACAAAATTGCCGTCTTTTGTTACCTTGCAAGCCTTGACCATATCAAGCTGTTCGGGTGTGTATGAAGAATACTGGCTGTAGATTGCATTGTAGCGGGTTGTGAGTGCTGACTCAACTCTTGTTGCCGCATCAGCGTCAACTGCTTCAATCAGTACAATCTCAACAGGAGCATTATTGTTGGGGTCAATTTCAGCGGCGAACTGCTTTACGTCGGCTGTGTCAATGCTGTAGTATGTGTTAAGCTCATCTGCACTTTCAAGTTTCTGAAGCGAAAGGCTGAAATCGGAATTGATTTTATCCATTACTTCACTTAGTTTTACTTCTTTAGCTCCGCAGCCTGTAAAGATTGCAAGACAAAGAACAAATGCCGATACAATTGAAATGACCTTTTTCATAATAATCCTCCAAATAACATTGATAAAAAAAGAAAAGCCTCGTACACGTTTTGCGTGTCGAGGCTCTCGACTGGTCGAGGTGACAAGATTCGAACTTGCGACCCCATCGTCCCGAACGATGTGCGCTACCAAACTGCGCTACACCTCGAAGTTAAAAACAGCCCCGAATAATTCGGGGCTATGTGGCTGTGGAATAGGGATTCGAACCCCAACAAACAGAGTCAGAGTCTGTCGTGCTACCGTTACACTATTCCACAAGATGTAATTGCTACCGAACGTGCAACGATAGTTATTATAGGACATAAAAGTTAAAATGTCAAGGGTTTTTTAAAAATTTTTCTATTTTTTTCTTACTCTAATGTCGCTTCCGAGAAAATCAAGTTTCTGAGCGTTTCCGATTACTCTTGAAACAAATCTTTCGGTGTAGATTTTTTCAAGCTCACGAAGATTAAGGTTTGTGTTGATTATAACAGGCTTGTTTGCAAGCATACGGGAATTGAAAATATTATACATCTGCGAGGTTGAAAGCTGACCGTGAAACTCCGTTCCCAAATCGTCAATTATAAGCAGGTCGCACTCCATTAGCATATCAATTGCCGAGTTGTCATCATCCCTTGAAAAATACAGCTTTTCAAGCTTTTGCATTAGAGAAGGCGCAGAAACGTAAATAACTCCGTAGCCTTTTTTGATAACCTCGTTTGCTATTGCAAGTGAAAGGTGGGTTTTGCCGAGTCCTGTTGCTCCTTTCATCAGAATGCTCTCGGAGTTTTTGGTGAAATTATCAGCGTAGCTTCGGCAGTAACGCAGAATTTTACTCATATGACTGTAGGGAGAAATTCCTGTTTTGGAATCAACTTCCCTGTCGTAATACTCAAGACTGAAGCTGTCGAAGGTTGAAAGCGAAAGCGGTGCTGTGCGGTTTAATTCCTCGCAGGCGCAGGAAACAAGCGCTTGTTTTAAACAGTTACAGACAAGCGTTCTGCCGTTTTCTTCAAAATAACCGGTATCACTACACTTTTTACAAGTGTAGGCAGGCTCAAAAACGTTTTTATCGTAGCCGTTTGAAGTGAGAATTCCGGCAAGCTCAGACTGCATTGCAAGGTTGCGGTCACGAAGATTTTTCATTTCTTCGGCCACATTTCCGCCGCCGATAACTGCACGTGCCGCCTGAATTCCGCAGCGTGAAATTTCCTTTTCAAGCTCCTTTGTTCTCGGCAATTTTTGATAAATTTCTGATTTGCGCCTGTCTGCTTCCTTTTCAGCCTTCAGTCGTCTTTCAAACAGCTTGTCTGCCGCCGCTTTGTAAACACTGCTGCTGTATCCCATTTAAATCACCTGCTTTTTAAAAATCATCAAGAGTATCAATTTTATCAAGCTCGTCAATGTTGTACGAGGCTTTTCTCGTACCGTTATTCTTATTTTTAGAGTTTTCAAAGCTTTCAAGCTCTTTTTTGTTCTTTATCCCGTTGCTGTTCCAGCGCTTTAAAATTCCGTCGATATAGCTGAACTTCATTGCACCCTTGCTGTCAACACACCTCTCGTATGCTTCACGCAGCATTTCGGAAGAGAATTTCCATTCAGCCACCCACTTTTCACTGTATTCAAGCTGTTTTTTCGTGGGCGAGCCTGCGTTTTTCAGTCCGAATGCAGAGGAAACAACCGAAAAATTCTTATTCATCTGCTTTACTTTGCGGATTTTGTCGTCAGCCGCCTCGAGCGTGTCTATTCCCTCGTCTGCCCAGCCGATTCCGATTTTTTCAATTGCTCGCATATTGCCTTTGTCGATGCTGATACAATACTGAATCAGCATAAGAATTACGTCAAGCGGCAAGCCGCAGGTGTCTTTGAGCATTAAAAGCGTTGAAATGTCGGAATTTGAGAGTACCTTGCCGAGTGCCGTCTGCGCCTCGCCTACAAGAATTTTCAGGTCCTTGTCAACTGCAAGTCGCTGTGAGGTGAAAACATAATCGGGCTTCTGAGGACGTGTTACGGTAAAACGCTGTTTTGCAGATTCTACCTCGTTTGAAATTTCTTCGACTGACGCCGCTTTATTTTCTATTTTAGAATTATCTTCTTGTTTTATTTCTTTATTAGAATTATTGATTGATATTTTTTCCGGTACAGAATTATAATTTTCTCTTTCATCAGCTACAGCCTGAACAGGCTTGTATTCATTTTCGCTCTTCTCCAAAATCCCCATACTCACCCAGTATTCAAGTGCTTCGGGAATATCGGTTACATTTACGCCTGTTGCCGCTGAAATGTCGCTGTCGGTAAGTTCATTTCCGCTATTACGCAGAACGTAAAGCAAAACCTTGAGCTTTACACCGTCTGAAAATTTCAGTCCCTCATCGACAATTTTTGATGGTACTGCGAAAACAGAGCTCCACGCTCCGAGATTTATTTTAATTGACATTATATCTACATCCTTTATCTATCTATTAGTATAACATAAGTTTTTGTATTTCAAAATAAAAAAATAGAATTATATAGATTTTTTTGAAAAACTGTGTTAACATAATAACAAAAGATTCAGAAAGAGGTCGATAGTATGACACACACATATATTCCCCACGGCGTTTGTTCAAGACAGATGAACGTTGAGCTTGACGAAAACGGAGTTATAACAAACTGCGAAATCATAGGCGGCTGTGCAGGCAACACAACGGGTATCTGCGAGCTTGTCAAGGGTATGAACGCAGAAGAAGCAATCAAGAGAATGAAAGGAATTGACTGCCGAGGCAGAGGTACTTCCTGCCCCGACCAGCTTGCAAATGCTCTTGAAGAGGCATTAGAGAAGATATAGCGTATCTTATTCATTCCTTTTGCGATGATAGATTATAATTTTCGGCTTTACGTGTTTGCATTTTGTCCAAACAATATTTATGATATGTTTTACCAAAAACGAAAATGCGGCAATTAAAGCCGAAATTAAAGTTATTATACCGACGATTATCAAAATTTCATACATAAAAAACATCCTTACATTTATAAGCTACTAAAATTATAAATGTAAGGATTTGTTTATTTTGAAGAAATGTGTTGGGAATATTTATTTTTCAATCATAGCCTTGAATTCGTCCTCGGTGATAATTGTTATTCCGAGTGACTGTGCCTTTGTAAGCTTGCTTCCGGCTTCCTCACCTGCAAGAACATAAGAGGTCTTTTTTGAAACGGATGAGCTTGTTTTTCCTCCGTTTTCTTCAATTATCTTTGAAGCCTCACTGCGCTTCATAGTGGGAAGAGTTCCTGTTAATACAAAGGTTTTTCCGCTGAAAATTCCGCCGCCCGATTTAGGCGCAGGGGACTTCATTTTAAGTCCGAGCAATTTTAAATCGGAAATAAGTTCCTTTGTGCTGTCAAGTGAAAAGTAATTTTCAATACTCAGCGCCATTACCTCACCAAAGCCGTCAATCGTTTCAAAATCAGCGGCTTTGGCGTTCATAATATCGTCAATTGTCGGGAAGTTTTCGCACAACAATTTTGCCGCTTTGAGTCCGATATTACGGATTCCGAGTGCAAAAACAAGGCGGTAAAGCTCGTTTTCCTTTGACTTTTCAACAGCGGAAATCAGGTTATTTGCCGACTTTTCAGCCATTCGCTCAAGACTTGAAATATCATCTGCTTTTAGTCTGTATAAATCGGCAGGGGATTTTACAAGCCCCTCGTTTACAAGCTGTTCAAGCACGGCAGGACCAAGTCCGTCTATGTCCATTGCATCTCTGCCGACAAAGTGAATCAGGTGGCGCATAAGCTGTGCAGGACAGTCGGTGTTGGTACAACGTATTGCGGCTTCTCCTTCGTCCTGCGAAACGGGACTTCCGCACGACGGACAAAGTGACGGAAATTCAAAGGGTACTGCATTTTCGCAGTGCTCTTTAACAGAAAGCACTTCAGGGATAATCTCGCCTGCTTTGCGGATTATAACCGTATCGCCTACGCATATACCTTTTTCGTCTATAAAATCCTTGTTGTGAAGCGTTGCTCGGCTGACTGTTGTTCCCGCAAGCAAAACAGGCTCAAAGTTTCCGACGGGAGTTAAAACACCCGTTCTGCCAACGTTGATTTCAATATTCAGAAGCTTTGTAGGCTTTTCCTCGGGCGGATATTTATAGGCTTCAGCCCACTTCGGATATTTTGCTGTACTGCCGAGAAGTGAGCGTGTTTCAAAGCTGTTGACCTTTACAACAGCACCGTCAATTGCATAATCAAAGCTTCCTCGCATATCGCCGATTCGCTCAATTTCTGAAATTACGTCCTCTATATCGTCATAGACATTATAAAATGCTGTCGGGAAACCAAGTTCTGTCAGGTAATTAAGGCTCTGGCTGTGGGTTGTAAGCTCTGCGCCACGAACCTGCTGAATGTTGAAAATAAAAATATCGAGCTTGCGCTGTGCTGTAATTTTTGCGTTTTTCTGGCGCAGAGAGCCTGCGGCGGCATTACGGGGATTTTTAAAGGTCTTTTCTTCGTTCTCCTCCTGACTTTTTGTAAGCTCGTTAAAGCTTTCAAACGACATATAAACCTCTCCACGAACCTCTAAATATTCGGGAGCATTGGCAATGCGCTTTGGCAGGCTTTTGATTGTCATAAGGTTATCTGTCACGTCCTCGCCTGTTGTGCCGTCACCTCTGGTTGAGCCACGCACAAATACACCGTTTTCGTATTCACAGGAAACCGACAAACCGTCAAATTTGGGTTCAACCACGTACTGAACATTCGGCGAAACCTCACGCACCTTGCGGTCAAAATCACGCAGTTCATCGTGAGAAAAGCTGTCGTGCAGACTTTCCATAACGACGGTATGAGTTACAGGAGAAAATTTTTCGCCTGCGCTGCCGCCTACTCTGTTTGTCGGTGACAAGGGTGATTTAAGCGACGGAAACTGCTTTTCAAGATTTTCAAGCTCTCTGAGCATTTGATCGTATTCAAAGTCCGAAATTTCAGGCTCGTCCATATTGTAATATAAATTATTGTGGTAGTTGAGCTGTTTTGTAAGCTCTTTTATACGGCTTTCAGCCGAAATAATATCCATATTTTCACTCCGAAAGATTTTTGACTGTTATTATAATTCTAATTCAGAATTATTTATTCACCGCAGAAGTTCCCTTTTCACGCAGGAAGGTTGACTCCAAATCGGCAAGGTGAAGCTTTACAGCGAGTGGATAGCGGTCGTAAGCCTGACTTATTGCATTGCTGTTTTTGTCGCCGAATTCGCCCATATGCCAGCGTATAGCCATTGCCTCGTCAATTTTGAGGTGCATTTTGCGCTCAATCAGAAATACGGATTTTTCGCCGTGACCATAGGGAAACTGGTCCTCAATTGCGTAATAAGGCACCTTCTCCCACTGTCCTGTGAGGTCGTTTTTGACATTTCGGGTTGAAACCTTATAAAACTGCGCCTTACACAAATCGTGGAGTAATCCGCAGATTGCAAAGCTTTCAAGATTATCGGTTTCTTCGTCAAAGTGCTTTTCCATCATTGTGTTGAACACGCTGACAGAATGCATTACAAGTCCGTTTTCACAGGCACAATGGTACTTTGTGCTCGCAGGAGCGGTGAAAAAGTCGGTGCGTTTGAGCCACTCCAAAAGCTCGTCTGCACCCTGACGGGTAATGTGTTCCTGATATATGGCAATAAACTCTTCCTGCGGCGTCATAATAATCCTCCGTTCACTATATACTTTTTACTATGAAAATAGGGCACCCGTTAAGGTGCCCGTTTTATGTTTGATTATTCAGCATCCGCTGCCGGAGCTTCTTCTGTTTCAGCAGCTTCTTCTACAGGTGCAGTTTCCTTTACGGGAGCCTGCTCGTCCTCAGGAAGAAGTGCACGCATTGAAAGGCTTACACGCTTCTTGTCAAAGTCGATTGCTGTAATCTTAGCGTCAACAACTTCGCCAACCTTAAGAACGTCAGCGGGCTTGTCGATTCTCTTGTTGGCAATCTGCGAAATGTGGATAAGACCGTCAATGCCGGGGATGATGTTTGCAAATGCGCCGAAAGTAGTAAGACCAACGATTGTAGCCTTAACAACTGTACCCTCGGGATAGTTGTTCTTGAGGATTTCCCAGGGATTGTCCTCAGCGTTCTTGAAGCCGAGAGAAATCTTCTTTGTTTCCTCGTTGATGTCCTTTACATAAACGTCAACAGTATCGCCAACGTTAACAACCTCGCTGGGGTGCTTGATGTGAGTCCATGAAAGCTCGGAAATGTGAATCATACCGAATACGCCGCCGAGGTCAACAAATGCGCCGTAGCTTGTGAGCGACTTAACAACGCCCTTGTAACGCTTGCCGATTTCGCAGGTTTTCCAGAACTCTTCACGCTGAGCAGCTCTCTGCTCTTTGAGTACGCTGCGGATTGAGCCGATTGCTCTTCTGCGTCTGCCGTGCTGTGAAACCTCGATAAGTCTGAAGTCAACATCCTGACCTACGAGATCCTCAAGGCTCTCGTCACGGGTAGCTGTAGCCTGTGATGCAGGGATGAATACTCTGACGCCGTTATAAAGAACGATTACGCCGCCCTTAACAGCCTCTGTAACCTTGCTTGTGAGAATTTCCTGAGAGTCAACCTTATCCTGAAGCTCCTCCCAGCCCTTCTGAGCGTCTACTCTGCGCTTTGAAAGCATAATTGTGCCTTCCTGATCGTTTGTCTTCATAATGAGAAGCTCAATTTCGTCGCCAACCTTAACAACGTCCTCAGGATTTGCATTGGGGTCGTTTGAAAGCTCAGAAGCAGGAATGATTCCTGTCTGCTTTCTGCCGACGTCAACCTGAACCTCGTTGGGCGCAATGCTGAGCACTGTACCCATTACCCTCTCGTTTGTATTTAAGTTTTTGAGGGATTCTTCAAGTAACTCCTCAAAAGATTCTTCAAAATTTGTTTCACCGGATTTAATTTCACTCATTGTATCCAGTACCTCCTTTATTATCCTTGCAGGTGTTGACGCACCTGCAGTTACGCCTATGTTTTTTGCCGACCTAACTTTTGAATAGTCAAGCTCGCTTGCCGTTTCGATAAGTACGGTGTTAAGACACTGCTTTTTACAGATGTCAAAAAGCTTGCCCGTGTTTGAGCTGTGCCTGTCTCCAATAACAATCATAAAGTCAGAAGTTGCCGCTATTGCATCCGCTTCGGTTTGCCTAACTGACGTAGCATTACATATTGTATCAAATATTTTCGCGTTTGTACATAGCTTTTTTATCTTTTTTATACATTTTTTCCATTCTTTTGTGTCAAAAGTGGTTTGTGCAACAACTAACACCTGTTTATTATTCGATTTTAGAATAATAGAGAGAACCTCATCGAGTTCTTCCTCGTTATTGAAGGTGTGACACTCGGCTTTGCAGTGACCGATTATGCCGCATACCTCAGGGTGTTTTTTGTTTCCTGCTATAAGTACAACGTCGTTTTCGGGGTCGGCCGATGACACCGTTTTGTGTATTTTTTTGACAAACGGACAGGTTGCGTCCTTATAGTCTATACCTTTTTTTTCAAGCTCGTCAATCACCGACTGAGGAACTCCGTGGGAACGTATTACGAGGATTTCGCCGTCATTAAGCTCGTCAACAGAGTCAACCGGACGACAGCCTCGCTGTTCAAGCTCACGGACAACCTCCATATTGTGGATTATCGGTCCGAGGGTGCAGACCTTATAATTTTGGTCGAGCAGTTCTTCTACCATTTTTATTGCACGGTTTACGCCGAAGCAAAAACCGGCAGAATCAGCCTTTCTTATATTCACGCAAATCCTGCTCCCTCATCTTTTTGATTTCCGCCATAATGCGGTTTGAAGCGTCTTTAAGCTCACGTCTGCCGCCGTCGGGGGTAAGACCAAGCTCTTCGGGAGTAAGCGGCTCGCCAAAGTGAATTACACGCTTTGCAAAGGTGTGCTTAGGATTGCCGACAACGGTTATGCAGGCAGGAATTACGGGCACCTGCATTTGCTGTGCAACGAGAGCACAGCCGCTTCTCGGACGCATAAGCTCGCCTGTTTTTGTTCTTCCGCCCTCGAGGAAAATCGTCATTATTTCGCCGTCTTTTATCAAATCCTCGCCTGTCTTGATAGCCTTGTTGTCGCCTGCTCCCCTTTCAACAGGAAAAGCACCGAGAGCACGAATTAAAACAGCAAAAGCTTTGTTGCGGAAAAGCTCTGATTTTGCCATAAAATAGAGTCTGCGTTTCTGGCAAAGACCGAGCAGAACGGGGTCGGAAAACGAAAGGTGATTACTTGCAACAATAAAGCCTCCCTTTTCGGGGATTGTGTGATTATTAATCGGCTTGTATCTGTAAAACAGCTTGAAAATCGGTGTGCAGACCACTCTGCCGATTGCATAGAGAACTTTGGATTGTCCCATCAGATATTCTCCTTTATTACAGATATTATTTTTTCAACCGACTGTTCAAAATCAAGCTCGGTTGTGTCTACCGTTACACAGTCCTCGGCAGGCTTAAGCGGAGCAGTTTCTCGGTGAGTATCGTTATAGTCACGTGTGATTACATCGTTTAAAATGTCCTCGTATTTTACGTCCATTCCCTTTTCACAAAGCTCCTTATATCTGCGCTGTGCCCTCGCTTCAGGAGATGCGGTTAGGAAGATTTTTACCTTTGCATCAGGTAAAACTACTGTTCCGATGTCACGTCCGTCCATAATTACGTTGTGCGATTTTGCCATATTCCTCTGCAAGTCGAGAAGATATGCTCTTACCGACGGAACGGCTGAAATTTTTGACGCCATCATAGAAGCCTCGGGAGTTCGGATAAGCCCCGAAACGTCCTCGCCGTCAAGCAGAACAATCTGCTCGCCCTTATCGTTAAAGGTAAGGTCAACGGTAATTTCACTTAACAGCTTTTCAACTTCAAGTGACGGTTTTGGCTCAACGCCCTTTCGTGTAGCCGCAAGTCCGATTGTGCGGTAAAGTGCGCCTGTGTCAACATAGATAAAGTCAAGAGCTTTTGAGGCTCTCTTTGCAATTGAGGACTTTCCTGCTCCCGCAGGTCCGTCAAGTGCTATTGCAACTGACATTTATTTCATCCTTTCAAAAAGTTAAATCTATTTAAAGTTCAGCAGCGGAAATTCCTGCAAGTCTGCCTGTGCTCCAGGCAATCTGCAAATTAAAACCGCCTGTATAAGCGTCGCAGTCGATAACCTCTCCTGCAAAATACAAGCCTTTTACAAGCTTGCTTTCCATAGTCTTGGGATTGATTTCGCCGGTTTTTACACCGCCTGAGGTGATTATTGCCTCCTCAATAGGGCGGAAACCGCTTATTTCAAAGGTAAATTCTTTGAGAATTTCGCAGAGTCTTCTGCGTTCTTCCTTTGTAACAGAGTTGCACTTTTTGTCAAAGGGCACTCCCCAGCGTTTTAAAACGGGAACTATAATCTTTCTCGGCAAAAGCTTTGAAAATGAATTTGAAACGTCTTTATTTGAGTTTTCCCTGAAATCATTTTGCAGTCTTTTATCAAGCTGTTCGGGCGACAATGCAGGCTTTAAATCAATTACGGCGGTGTATTTGCCGTCGGTAATATCACGGATTTGCGAGCTTGCCGACAGAATCATCGGACCGCTCATTCCAAAATGAGTAAACAGCATTTCTCCGAAATCGGAATAGACTGCTTTCTGAGATTTATTATCAACAATTTTCAGCGATACATTTTTAAGCGACAAGCCCTGCATTGATTTGCAGTCGGGATTTTTGCTTTCAAGCGGTACAAGCGAGGGCTTAAGCTCGGTTACGGTGTGACCTGCCTGCTTGGCAAGCGTGTAACCGTCACCTGTTGAGCCTGTAAGCGGATAGCTTTTTCCTCCGCAGCAGATTATTACGCTGTCGGCATAATACGTTTCGTTTTCGCACTTTACGCCGATTATCCCGTTATTTTCAATTATAAGTGAAACTGCACTATCGCAGACGATTTTACAGCCCTTATCAAGCACAAAATCGTGCAGAGCATCGACAACGTCAACAGCCTTGTCTGACATCGGGAAAACCCTGTTTCCTCTCTCGGTTTTAAGCGGCAGTCCGAGCTGTTTGAAAAAGTCCATTGCATCCTGCGGAGTAAAGCCGTTGAGTGCAGAATATAGGAATCTGCCGTTTACGGGTACGTTGCGGATAAAATTCTGAACGTCACAATTATTTGTTACGTTGCATCTGCCCTTGCCCGTTATCATAATTTTTCTGCCGACACGCTTATTTTTTTCAATCAGCGTTACCTTTGCGCCGTTCTCTGCGGCAAAACCCGACGCTATTAAGCCTGAAGCACCTGCGCCGATTACAACTACCTTTTTACTTAGCATTTTCTAATTTACTGTCCTGTTCGTCATCGTGGTTGGTGTAAACGCCCTCTTTGTTCCACACTCTTTCAAGCTCACGGAAGGTATCGGAAACCTCGTCCTTTTTCTTAAGAACGGTTGCAACAATAAGAGCGTTGATAAGGCTAAGCGGTGCAACGAGTGAATCGACGATTGACGCCATATCACTTCTTGCGATAAGCACCGAGTCAGCCGACTGCACCAGAGGAGAAGCCATACTGTCGGTAATTGCAACAGCGTGTGCTCCCCTTGAACGGGCAAAGTCCATAGCCTCAACAGCCATTGCGCTGTAGCGAGGAAATGAAATTCCAATCATAACGTCCTTATCGGTTATTCTGAAAATATGCTCGTATGTAGAGGTTGTGCTTGTGGTATTTATTACACGCACATTATCGAAGATAAGTTCAAAATAGTAAGCGAGGAAGTTTGCAATTGCGGCAGTTGAGCGCACTCCGAAAATGTAGATACGCCCAGCCTTGCAGATTTCATCAACAGCACGGTTGAAATCCTCGTGCGAGGTTTCTTCAATTGTTCTTCTGATTTTTTCAATGTCCTGATTCAGAACACTGTCAAGCACGTTGTCGTTGCCGATACGTCCTGAGGTTACTTCAATTCGCTGAACGGAGGTGAGCTTGTTTCTTATCATCTCCTGCATAGCCTTCTGAAGCTTAGGATAACCGTCATAGCCGAGTTCGGAGGCAAAACGGACAACCGTACTCTCGGAAACTCCGACTGTTTCACCGAGCTTTGAGGCTGTCATAAAAGCCGCCTTATCGTAATGTTCTTCTATATATAAAGCAATCCTTTTCTGACCTTTTGAAAAGGAATTCATCATCAAATCAATTCTTGTCAGCAAATGCGTTATCATTTTATGATACTCCTTGTAATTGTATATTCCATACTTTTTCATTTTAACATAAAGACTTGTAAAATTCAATAATTACTACTTTAATTTTAATTAATTTTTACAACTTGAAAATTTTTGTACAGGATATTATAATGAAATAAATTATTTTTCAACGGAAAGAAATTGACTATGAACGCTTATGATTTTGACAAAACAATTTATAACGGTGACTCTACGGCTGATTTTTACCTGTTCTGCCTTAAAAAGCACAAGAGT
The DNA here is from genome assembly GCA_019415925.1 of Clostridiales bacterium. GTDB lineage: Bacteria > Bacillota > Clostridia > Oscillospirales > Acutalibacteraceae > Ruminococcoides. Next base: position 14,648 of record DXYG01000013.1, on the reverse strand, counting down.
ATTATTCTTCTTGCACCGTCGCTTTTATGCGCTTTTTGCAGGTTTTATGTTTTTAAAAAAGGTACGAAAACCGAATTTAAAGAAAAAATGTACCGCTTTCTGACAAAGTGCAACGCTGAAAAGGACGTTGCAGAGTTCTGGGACAAAAACTGCGGTAAAATCAAGGAGTTTTACATAAATCAGAAAAAGAGTGACGACGTGATTATTTCGGCATCACCCGAATTTCTGCTTGCGCCTATTTGCAGAAAGCTTGGTATAAAGCACCTTATCGCCTCAAAGGTTGACAGCAAAAGCGGAAAATACAGCGGAATTAACTGTCACGGCATAGAAAAGGTGAGAAGATTTTACGAGGAATTCAAAGACGAAGAAGTTGACGAATTTTATTCCGACAGTCTGAGTGACACGCCTTTGGCTGAGATTTCGAAGAAAGCCTTTCTTGTAAACGGAAATAAAATCACAGAATGGAAACCAAATAATAAATAAAACAGACAAAACCGCTCACGAAGTATTTTCTTCGTGGGCGGTTAATTAATTTATCGTATTATTTTACGAAATGTCTTTTCTGCAATACTTTATAAATCCTGCCGATATTCCTATAGCGGCAAACAAAAGTCCTATTACTATCATATTCGCATCAAGGCTTACATTTCTTACAATTTCAGCTCCGTCGGCATAGCCGAACGGAGTTATATATTTAAGAAACTCTGCGCTTTCGGTGAGGTTTGCAATGATATTCAAAAAGTACATTATAACGGCAATTCCGAGTCCTGTTCCGATACTTCCTCTGCGCAGAAAAGCAGAAACGCCAAAACATATTCCTGCCAGCTCAAGCTGTAAAATAAGATACGCAGTATGCATAAGCGTTATTTCCTGCCAAGGCACTGTTTCGCCGATAAGCGCAATTGACGAAACGGCGGTAACATAAACTACTGCATTCAGAATTAATATCTGTAAAATAACAGAAATAAGCTTTTCTGCTACAACACGCACTCTGCTTACGGGGTGCGTGAGCAAAAATTCAGCAGTTCGCTCCTTTTCTTCCTTTGAAAGCACTGATATTGCACAAAGTGACGCAAAAAACGCTCCGCCGAGTCCGAGAATATTTCCGCACTCAACAGCATAAAAGCCGAGCAGTGTTCCGAAGTTTACTTTATCCATTCCGAAAGCCTGTGTAAAGCTTCCCATAGATGAAAAGACTTCGCTTACTTCGTTCATTTCTCCCTTCATTTCGGGGAACATAAATATACAAACCGCAAGCAGAAAGCCTATTGCGACAGACCAGATTATCAGGCTGATTCGGCTCTGCTTTAATTCGTGTCTGATTACCGTCATTATCGGTCACCTCCGTCAAGATAATAGTGCATAAAGATTTCTTCAAGATCGGGTTCGGAGATTGATAAATCGTTGATTCTGAATTTTGAGATAAACTGTAAAAACTCGTTAATGTCGCCGCTGAAAAGAAAGCTTATGCCGTTATCGGTCTTTTGAATGTCACGCACGTTTTTCAAGGCTGAAATATCAGCATTACCCTCAATATGTATCCGCTTTGCGTTCGTCTTTGAAAGAGAGTCTACGCTGTCGCAGGCAATCAGCCTTCCCTCTCTGACAATTGCCGCCCTTGTGCAGTTTTTCTGAATTTCGGAGAGAATATGTGAGGACAGAAAAATTGTTGTTCCCTCTGCATTGCGCTCTTTGAGAATTGTGAAAAACTCCCTTTGCATAAGCGGGTCAAGTCCTCCCGTAGGCTCGTCAAGGACACAAAGGCGAGGCTTGTGCTGGAGTGCGCATACTATTGCTACTTTTTTGCGGTTGCCGAATGACAGCTCCTCTACCCTTTTTTCTGTATCAAGTCCGAGTCTTTCGCAAAGCACCTCAGATTCTTTTCTGCAATCCTTTTTTCTTAAATCAGCCGACAGCTTTATAACGTCCTTTACTTTCATACCGGAGTAAAAAACCGCCTCCGACGGAAGATACCCTACTTCTGCAAGAATTTCTTTTTTGCTTGTTTCAATACTCTTTCCGAAAATTTCAGCACTTCCTCCGCTTTTTTTAATCAGTCCCAGAAGTGTGCGTATTGTCGTGCTTTTTCCTGCGCCGTTCGGACCGATAAATCCGAAAAATTCACCCTCGGCAACAGACAAATTCAAATCTATGATTCCTCTTGATTTGCCGTAATATTTTGTTAGTCCTTTTGTTTCAATCACGTTCATTTTTCTTCCTCTTTTCTCAAATAGAGTTTCTTCCAGAAATTAAGCATTTCGGTGAAATCCTTTTCCATTTTTTCAACGTCAACGGCTCCGTTTCTCTGCATCTCCCAAAGATAGCCTTCCGATGCAAGATACATTTCACGATACATCATTTTTACGTCAATCCCCTCTGCAAACTGCGTTGTATCAATACTTTCAAGTGTCTTATCCGCCTTAAATGCCTTATAGCTTTTATAGCTGTTCTGGATTGCCAAGCTTATGTCAGGGTCACGCTCATAAAATGCCTTTATTACAAAACTGCCCATATTCGGGTACTGATTCATAATGCGTATTTTTGCCTTCATTCCACGATACATCATCTCAAACAAATCCGTTTGCTCGTAGCATTTGTATTCGGTAAGATATTTTATTGTAAGCTTTGCACAGTTGTCCCACAAAAACAGGTAAAGCTCCTGCTTGTTATGGAAATAGTGAAACAACAGCGATTTGCTGATTCCTGCCTCGCCTGCAATTTCACTCATAGGACTTTTCTTGTAGGAATTCTGCGAAAAAACACGATAGCCTGCGTTGATTATTGCATCCTGCTTTTGCTTTGGCAATGCAAAAAATTTTTCGTTCATATTTTCCTCCGTTGACCAAATCGGTCAAGTATAATTATACTCCGTTGACCGTTTTTGAGAAGACCTGTTTTAAAAAATAAATTTATAATACAAAAGCACCGCTGATAACGGTGCCCTGATTATTTTCTAAAATAGAATTTTAATCATCAATGTCGGGATACACAGAATCCTCCCGACTTTTAAAAATCGGGAGGATTAGAGGGGGTAATATGAAAAAAACAAATGAGTTGATTATTTCAGATTATTTAGATTACTGTTTTTAGATAATCAAAAATTTCCTTTTCACTTGACATTGACATAACCTTTTCGGCTACCTCGTCAGCTTCATTCTTTGTCCATGTTGAAATCGTCTTTCTGACTTTAAGTACCGACGGAGCAGATACGCTGAATTCCGTCAGACCAAAGGAAATCAAAAGCGGTATCATCATTAGGTTTGCCGCCGCTTCTCCGCACATACCAACGGGTATTCCGTTCTTTACACCGCACTCAATTATGTGCTTTATAAGTCGCAGAACGCTTGGCTGGAGTGCCGAGTAAAGGTATGATACGTCGCTGTTACCTCTGTCGCATGACATTGTGTAGCCTGTGAGGTCGTTTGTGCCGATGCTGAAAAAGTCTGCTTCCTTTGCAAGCAAATCGGCAATCACTGCGGCTGATGCGGTTTCCATCATCACGCCTACCTGTATATTTTCATTGAACTTGATTTCTTTTTCACGAAGCTCTGACTTAACCTCTTCAACAAGCGCTTTGCCCTCACGCAGTTCATCAACCGTTGTGATGAGCGGAAACATTATTTTGATGTCACCAAATGCACTTGCACGCAGAACTGCTCTGAGCTGTGTTTTGAAAAGGTCACGGTTTTTCAGGCAATATCTGATTGCTCTGAAACCCATAAACGGATTTTCTTCCTTTTCAAGTCCGAGATACGGCAAGTCCTTGTCACCGCCGATGTCGAGTGTTCTGATAATAAGCGATTTATCCTTTAGGATAAGAGCCGCCTTTTTATATGCGTCAAACTGCTCATCCTCTGTGGGAATTGAATTTCTGTCCATAAACAGGAATTCTGTTCTGAAAAGTCCCACTCCCTCGCCGTCAGACTCAACAGCCTTTACAGCGTCGTCAGGCTTTCCAATGTTGCAGAACAGCTCATATTCTTCACCGCTTGCAGAAACGGTTTTTCTTCCTCTGTAGTTTTCAAGCTCTCTGCGCTCAGTAAGAAAAGCGTTTCGCTTTTGAGTGTAATTTTCAAGCTGAACTTCGTCGGGCGAGTCGATAACAACACCCTCACTTCCGTCAACAATTACCTGCTGACCGTTAGTAAGGCTTGAAACTGCGTTTTCAACGCTCAGCACAGCAGGAATTTCAAGTGCTCTTGCAAGAATTGCAGAGTGAGAGGTTTTTCCGCCCGTTTCGGTGATAATTCCGACTATGTTATCCTTGTTGATTCCTGCCGTCATTGACGGAGTAAGCTCCTTTGCTACAAGCACTGTACCCGACGGTGCAGAACTTATTTTAACCTCCTGAATACCGAGGAGAATACTGAGCACGCCTGTTTTTATGTCACGCACGTCAGCAGCACGCTGTTTTGTAAGCTCGTCGTCTGTTGCGGAAAACATTGCAATAAACATATCGCACATATGCTCTAAAGCCGACTCTGCACACTGTCCGTCAGCAATAAGCTTTTCGATTTCACTGCAGAGATACGGGTCTTTTATTATCGCAATATGACCTTCGAGAATTTCAGCCTCTTTGTCACCCGTTGATTTCCTTAAATTATCAGCCTGCTCAAGAGTGTTTTTACAGAACTCATCTACAGCATTTCTGAATCTCTGTAATTCAGCGTCAGTATCTTCGACTGTTTTGGGAGTGTATTCAAGTGAATGTTCTTCAATTATAAGAACTTTACCGATTCCGATTCCGTCTGATGCGGGAGTACCGTTTAACATATCAATCACCTCGATTAATGCAGAATTTGGCTTAATTATTCGCCGAGTCCGCTTTCAATTAGCTGAACTGCCTCTGCAAGAGCCTCGTTCTCGTCAGCACCGTTGCAAACTATTTCAATTTCACTGCCGCACTTAATGCAGGCTGCAATAATATTCAGAAGGCTTTTAGCGTTATAATCGTTGCCGTTGAACTTAATTGTAACGTCACAAGAGTATTTGCCCATAGCTGTTGCAAAAACCGAAGCCGGACGCATATGAAAACCCTGTGCATTTGTAAGAGTAATCTGTTTTGAAACCATAATAATTTCTCCTTATTTATTCAATTAAGTTTCGCAGTCTGTACAAACAAACTGCGAAACTTGTTTAGTTTTTGTATGCTATTTATATTATATTATTATTTCTTTGCAGAGTCAATAGGTCTTTTCATAATTGTGAGAAGAATCATACCTACTACCGAACCGATTGCAAGCGCAAGGAGATAGAGAAGCGGATTGCCTATTGTTGCTACTACGAAGACACCGCCGTGAGGTGCCATAAGTGTGCAGCCGAAGAGCCATGAAAGACCGCCTGCTACTGCTGAGCCGATTGCACAGGAGGGAATAACCTTGAGAGGTGCTGACGCTGCGTAAGGAATTGCGCCCTCTGTGATAAATGAAAGACCCATTACATAGTTAACTACGCCGTTCTTTCTCTCTTCTGCTGTCCATCTGCTCTTGAAGAAGGTTGTTGAAAGAGCGATTGCAAGAGGAGGAACCATACCGCCGATCATTACGGAAGCCATTATCTGATAAGCTACTGTTGCAACTGCGGGGTCGGTTGCGGCTGTTGTGAGCATACCTGTACCGAATACGTAAGCTGCCTTGTTGAAAGGACCGCCCATATCAATTGACATCATTGCGCCTAAAATACATCCGAGAACGATGCCGAGCTCGTGTTCGTGCAGCCATGTAAGACCGCTGTTAAGACCTGTGTTTACAACGCCCATAATCGGGTTAACTGCACACATCATAATTGCTACTATGCCAAGGCCGCCAAGAGGATAAAGAAGCACGGGCTTGATACCTTCGAGTGCGTTTGGAAGCTTGTCGCAGAGCTTTTCCATAGCGAGCATTAAGTAACCGCCTGCAAAGCCTGCAAGGAGTGCTCCGAGGAAGCCTGAGGGAATTGTTGCAGCAGCACCCGGATCAACAAAGGTAGCACCGTTTGTTGCAAGGAAACCGCCTACAAAACCAACGAGCAAACCGGGACGATCTGCGATTGACTGAGCAATAAAGCCTGCAAGTATCGGAATCATAAAGTTAAATGCATATCCGCCGATATTCTTGAACCAAGCCGCAACGGGATTAACTGTACCGAATGCAGAGTTACCTGCCGCCTGAACACCGCTTGCCGCATCAATGAGGAATGCGATTGCAATGAAGATACCGCCTGCAACTACGAACGGGAGCATATGAGATACGCCGTTCATAAGGTGTTTGTAAAGCTGACGTCCTATGCTTTCGTTTCCGCCGCCTGTTGCTTCAACCTTAGCCTTGCGATCTGAGTGATATACGGGAGCCTGTCCGTTAATTATCTTTTTGATAAGCTCCTCGGGCTTGTTGATGCCGTCGGAAACCTTTGTTGAATATACAGGTTTGCCGTCAAAGCGAGCTGTTTCAACGCTCTTATCTGCGGCTACGATAATACCGTCGCAATTTGCAATTTCTTCTGCTGTAAGTACGTTTTTTGCACCGCCTGAGCCGTTCGTTTCAACCTTAACTGTGATACCCATCTTCTCTCCTGCCTTAACAAGTGCTTCGGCAGCCATATAGGTGTGAGCAATACCTGTGGGGCAAGCTGTTACTGCGAGAACTCTGTAGCCTTTTTTAGCAGTCTTTGCAGGTGCTTTAGCCTCTTCGGGGAATTTCTCGGTTTCTTTTGCGTCGATAATTGAGAGGAACTCATCGGCTGTTTTTGCTGTCTTAAGCTTTGCTGTGAACTCCTCGTCCATAAGCAGCTGCATAAGTCTTGCAAGCACTTCAAGATGAACATCGCCGTCAGTTGTTGCGGCTATCATAAAGATAAGCTTGCAGGGCTTGTTGTCTGCTGCGCCGTAGTCAACGCCGTTTGGAACTGTGATTGCGGTAAGAGCAGGAGCCTTGACTGCATCACTCTTTGCGTGAGGAATAGCAACCTCCATTCCTACTGCCGTTGTGCCCATTTCTTCCCTCTTAAGGATTCCTTCTTTAAATGCGGCTGTGTCTTTCAGATTTCCGCATTTTTCGTGAAGTGAAACAAGCTTGCTGATTGCTGCGCTCTTATCGGTAACATTCACGTTAAGAGCAATTCCGTTCTTTTTCAATAAGTCGGTAATACGCATAAATTTCTCTCCTTCTTAATTAAATTTTGCAAGCAATTCATTTATTTTTTCTTTTGTGGCAAGTCCGCTTAAAAACGCTGTTGCGTTTCCGCAGACACTGCCTAATTTAAGTGCATAGGGGTAGCTGTGCTCTTTTTCATATCCTGCGATAAAGCCTGCTACCATTGAGTCGCCCGAGCCGACGGTGTTAATAACCTTTTCTTTCAGAACGCCCTGCTTGTGCTTTTGTCCGAATTCATCAATAAGCATTGCACCGTCGCCCCCGAGTGAAATAAGAACATTCTGCGCTCCCATTTTCTGTAGCTCTTTGGCGTATTTTTCAATGTCGGCTTCGGTGCTTATTTCAGTTTCGAAGATTTCTGAAAGCTCCTGTCGGTTGGGTTTGATTAAAAACGGTTTGTATTTAAGCGAGTTAAGCAAAAGCTTTTTCGTTGCGTCTACAACAATTCTGACCTTTTTGTCCTTGATTCTTTCAAGTATTCTTTCGTAAACATCATCGGGCATTGTGTTGGGTACATTACCTGCAATTACAATAGTGTCACCGTCGTTGATTCGGTCAACCTTATTCAGCAGTCTTTCAAGCTCGCTTTCTTCAATGTGAGGACCCTGACAATTGATTTCGGTCTCCTCTCCGGCTTTTATCTTTATGTTGATTCTTGAAATACCCTTTTCAAGCTTGATGAAGTCGGTAATTATCTTATCGTTCCTTATCCCTTTTTCAATTGCATCTCCTGTAAAGCCTGCAACAAAGCCGAATGCTGTACTTTCAAGGTCAAGCTCAGCAAGCACGCAGGAAACGTTAATTCCCTTTCCTCCGAAGTAGTACTCCTCGCTTGTCGTACGGTTTGTAATGCCCGTTACAAGCGAATCAAGTCTTACAACATAATCAATTGACGGATTTAGCGTTACGGTGTAAATCATTTACTTACCTCCTTTATCACTGTGTATTCTGAATATTTTTTATTTGGCATGCTGTCTGTGATTATACAGCACTTGTCAATCTTTGCAAACGTTACCGGACAAACTACGTTGAATTTCGTGTGGTCTGCAAGGATAAAGGTCATATAGCTTTTTTCAATTGCTTTTTCCTTTATGAGAGCCTCCTCAACCTCAGGCGTTGTAAAACCGGCGTCAGCATCAATTCCGTTTGTGCCCATAAAAGCCTTTGTGAAATTGAAATTTGCAATACTTCTGATACTCTCGGGACCTATTACAGCCTCGGTAACGGGCTTTATTCTTCCGCCTACCATATATGCGGTGAATCCCTTTTGCAAGAGCTTTCTTGCGTGAGGTATACCGTTTGTAACATAGGTTGCTTTATCGTTTGTGATGTAATCGACAAGCCTTGAGGTTGTTGTTCCTGCGTCGATAAAGACAAAGTCGTTGTCGTTAATAAGCTTTGCGGCGTAGGAAGCAATGAGGTTTTTTTCCTCGCTCATAACGGTTTCTCGATTTCTTACATTATCTTCAAGGATTCCCGAAGTCTGCTTAACCGAAGTTGCACCGCCGAAAACCTTATTTAGCTTTCCCATTTCGTCAAGTGCAGTCAGGTCACGTCTTATGGTGGATTCAGACGTGTTGAGCAGCTGAGTAAGCTCTGCAACGGTGACTGCGTTTTTTTCGTTAAGTATTTGTAAAATTGCCTGATATCTTTCCTGCGTGAGCATCTTTCGTTCACCTCTTGATTAGATTATAACACATAAATCCTCAAAGTCAAGCATTTTCAATCAAAATATTTCAAAAAAATTCAAAATATTTTAAAACAGCACGCATTTGTTAGGTTTTATCAATATTTTTCAAGGGTTCTACCGATATATTTTATGAGTTTTTATATCAGGTCACTCAAATTCAGTCAAATACTTTCAAAACTCATTTGCGCATACATATAATATTATCTGTTTCAAAGACTGATTTATGTTGACTGAAAAATTGTTTTGTAATAGAATATGTGAAAAGGACTGATTTTATGGACGAACGATTTTTAAGAACCTCGCTTGTAATCGGCGAGGACAACATAGACAGGCTGTCGGAAAGCAGAGTTGCCGTTTTCGGTATCGGCGGAGTAGGCGGATTTGTGTGCGAGGCTCTTGCACGAAGCGGAGTCGGAAAGCTTACGCTGATTGACGGCGACACCGTTGCAAAATCAAACATAAACAGACAGATTATTGCACTCCAGTCTACTGTCGGCAAGTATAAAGCCGAGGTTATGAAAGAGCGTATTCTTGACATTAACCCGAATGCAGAGGTTGAAGCACTTAATATCTTTTTAAAAGCTGAAACGGTAAGCACAATTGATTTTACGCAGTTTGACTACATCGTAGATGCCGTTGACGATATAAAAGCAAAGGTACTGCTTGCAAAGCTTGCAGATGAAAAGAAAATACCGATAATTGCGGCTATGGGGGCAGGCAACAAAACCGACCCGACGAAATTTGAGGTCAGCGATATTTTCAGAACGAGCGTATGCCCTATTGCAAGGATTATGCGGCACGAGCTGAAAAAGGCAGGAATTAAAAAGCTCAAGGTTGTCTATTCAAAAGAAACGCCGAAAAATCCGCCTTACAGAATTGAGGGTGAAAAGACAATTGGCAGTCTTGCGTTTGTTCCGTCGGTTATGGGACTGATTATTGCAGGAGAAGTGATTAAGGATATCTGCAAAATCGGGTAAAATTCGTTTATTTGCCTAAAAATACAACATTCTCTTTGTTGCAAAGAACACTTATATATGGTAAAATTTGCTTATACTTTTGAAGCGGAGATGAGATAAATGATAGCAATTATAGACTACGGAGCAGGCAATATTCAGAGCGTGAGCAAGGCTCTTGCGCACATTGGCTGTGAAGCGTTTATCACAAAGGACAAGGATAAAATTCTGAAAGCTGACGGAGCAGTTCTCCCCGGAGTAGGTTCGTTCGGCGACACAATGGACACTATGAATGAATACGGTATCAAGGACACCGTTATTGAATACACAAAAAGCGGCAAACCGTTTCTCGGAATCTGCCTTGGCTTACAGCTCCTCTTTCCGAAAAGTGAGGAAAGTCCCGATGCAGAGGGACTCGGAATTTTTGACGGAAGTATAACAAAGATTCCCTCGGGCAAGGGACTTAAGATTCCTCACATTGGCTGGAACAGTCTTGTCATAAAAAAGAACGACGGACTTTTCAAGGGTATAAGCAAAAATCCGTACGTTTATTTTGTACACTCATACTTTTTAAATGCAAGCGACAAAAGCATTGTTTCCGCACAGACCGAATACGGCGTTACGATTGATGCGGCTGTTGAAAAGGGCAACGTATTTGCTACGCAGTTCCACCCCGAAAAGAGCGGCGAAACGGGACTTAAGATTCTCAGAAATTTTGCCGACATCGTAAACGGCTGAGGAGGTTATAATATGTATGCTAAAAGAATTATCCCCTGCCTTGACGTTAAAAACGGCAGAGTTGTAAAGGGTATGAGCTTTGTAAATCTTGTTGACGCAGGCGACCCTGTTGAATGTGCAAAGCAATATGACAGACAGGGCGCAGACGAGCTTGTATTTCTCGACATTACGGCATCAAGCGACTCACGAAACATAACTATCGATATGGTTGAAAAGGTTGCAAATTCAATCTTCATTCCGTTCACTGTCGGCGGCGGAATCAGAAGTGTTGACGATTTTAACGCACTTTTACGAGCAGGCGCAGACAAGGTTTCGGTAAATTCTGCCGCTGTTCACCGTCCTGAGCTTATCAGCGAGGCGGCGTATAAATTCGGCAGTCAGTGCGTTGTTGCGGCAATTGATGCAAAGCGAAATGAAAGCGGCTGGGAGGTTTATGTAAACGGAGGAAGAACTCCGGTAGGACTTAACGCTGTTGAATGGGCAGTAAAATGCGAAGAACTCGGAGCAGGCGAAATCCTGCTTACAAGTATGGACGAGGACGGACAGAAAAACGGCTACGAAATTGCACTGACAAGGGCAGTTTCGAAAAGAGTTAACATTCCCGTAATTGCAAGCGGCGGCGCAGGTGCGCTTGAGCATTTTTACGATGCATTCACCGAGGGCAAGGCTGATGCAGTGCTTGCGGCTTCACTGTTCCACTTCGGAGAAATTCCGATTCCGCAGTTAAAAGAGTATCTTAACGAAAAAGGAATTCCGGTAAGAATATAAAAAACTAATTAATTAAATGAGGTACAATCATTTGAAAATAATATATTATTTCGGGCAGAAAATCTGCTCTGAAACAATTGTTAAAAGAGGAACGATATCCGCTACTGCTTCACATATTTCGATCATCGGTTCGGATAATTTTAAATACAAACTGAACGATTTGAAAGAAGTAAAATTTGTAAAAATAAATGCACTTGGAACAATGATTAGAATTATTAACGGAAATGATATGATTTATTTATCCGTTCCCCGATTATTCATTGAAAAAGGAACGGGTTTTGTAATTATTAATTATTATGCTACAAAAAAGCTTGGAAAAATGCTTACAGAAAAGATGAAAAGGTAATAGAAAAAAGGCTGTACGCTAAATTTAACGTACAGCCTTTTTTATTCGATACAAATATTATTATTTTGCAGGGAACAACACTTAGGTCATTCCCTGCTTTACAAAATTTAGTTTTCTTTGCGGTAGAACGGTTCAACGTTGTTTACTGCCGTTCTGCCGAATTCCATTGAATACGGCATCATTGAAAGCTGGATTTCATCGTCAAGATACGGCTGAGCAACCTCGCTGATTGCATCAAAAGTTTCCTCCATATTGCCGATAAAGTCAACAACAATAAGATAGCTCTTCTGACCGTTCTGCTCCATCATTCTGAGGTACGCCGCATTAACAAACGGCTCTGTGCTGAAATGATTAATCAGCGCAGCCATCAGATCAATCGGGTATTCCTTCGGCTCACCGAGCTGAATAGGAGTTCCGGGCTGAATTTTGTTAGCCTTGCTGTTCATAAAATCCTTCTGCTGTTTTATGGAAATTACCATATTTTTCGGGAATGTAACGCTCTTACCGAACGGGTTGATTACAAATCCGAGAACACCTGCGTTCGGATCCATTACCATCTGAGCAAGACTGTCAAAGTCGGTTACCACCTTGTTTGACGACTGGGTATCGTTCCACTTGTAAAGCTCGTCGGTGTCGGTGAAAACACCAAAGAATTTTTCTTTATTACCATTTTCAAGGAGTCTGAACTGAACCTGCGTTGACTGCTCCATAACAGTTCTGCCGTTCTGGGTTTTTGCCTGTCTTGTAGGCGTAACCTTTGCGGGAAGAATAAACTTAGCCTTGATAACCTCATCAATCATTGCGTCAATGTTTTCCTTGCATCCGTCAGCCTGCATCTTTTCAATTGCGCTTACAACCTCGGGATTCTTTATCTGCTCGGCAGGCACCTTGCTGCCTTCCATTTTTACATTTTTTAAATCACTCATATGAGTCCTCCGTTAAAGTATTATTGCATTATTTTTCGGCTAAGCCGTTATTCAACTGTGTAGGTTTTGTCAGGCTCTACAACAAGGCCCTGTCCTTCGGGATACTGAACGCTGTCTGATGCGTCGCCGTCATTGAAGATAATGTACGGTGTTTCCCAGCTTAACTCAAAGGTATAGCTGTATTTTCCGTCGGATTCCTTTGTCATTTCAAGTCCAGGCCACATATCATTTTCGTTGCCGATATCGTCATAAACATAAGCGTAAAGCTCGTCGCCCCAGTTATCGCTGTTGGGCTTTTCAAAGTATACCTTTGTGCCCTTCTTAATTTCGTAATTCTTCTTGTAGGTAAACTCAACTCTTTCGTAGGTCTTAACGCCCTGCTCGTTTTCTGCACGAAGCTCAAGCACGCCTATTCCGTTTTCTTCACCGGCTTTTACCTTAACCTTGTCGCCGTTTTTAAACGAAACATCCTTGCCGCCGTTAAGCGAATAGGTTGCGTTCTTGCCGTTTTCAAGCGTGAGAGTAACCTCTGTTGAGTCGCCGTCAAAGGTAAATTCCGTGCCCTCTGCAACGCCTACGTTTGCACACTCAGCGTAGTTTGTGTAACCCTCGTTGTATAGCACCACAACGGAATTCTCGGGAATCGGAGTTTCGCAGGTAATCTTGCCGTCCTTTACAACATACTCGGTCTTTTCATCAACACGGTCAATGTATGTTCCGTCTGCAAGATTTGTTTCAAAGTCTACTGTAGCCTCGTCGCTTGTGTTGACGATTACAAGTCCCTTCTCTCCTCTCTCAATCAAAAGAACGGTTGAATCGAGGTTGGGATTTACAAGGTTTTCTTCTTCGCCAATCATAGCGGTGCGGAAGAAGTTTACAGTGGAAACCCTCTTGTCCTTGTACATATCGTCGCCCTGAGTTCCGATTCTGTTCATTCCCCACTCATTCATCATAGAACTGTCGTAGGGACGTGAGAAGAACAGCGGTGTGCCGTCCTTACGTGCTGTGATGATTGACCAGCCGAGGATAACCTGCTCGTTTGTAAGCTGATTCCAAGTGCCGTCGTTGATATAGTTATCGTGAGATTCAACCCACGTTACCATATTAAGCGGAGCGTCACCGAGCCAGTAATCGGTAACTGCGCTTGTGTCAATCATATTGCCCGTTACGGCTGAACGGATTTTACTTCCGTAGGTGCTGGAGGTTGTTCTGCCGATTGCGTCTATGTATGCGGCTATTCTGTCGTTGTTGCCCTGAAGCACCTCGCCGTATACAAACATATTGTCGGCATTATCCATTTCTGTTAATGCTCTTTCCCAGAAATTATTTTCAAATCCGTCGTCCTCTTTCGGGTCGTCGGGCAAACCTATATGCTTTGCAGTGTCATAACGGAAACCGTCTGCACCGCAGGCTATGCAATCGTTGATAAATTCAAGGAAATAATCCTGAAAAGATGTTCTTTCTGTGTTAATGTCAGGTAGTCCGCCCATCTTATATGTTGTACATTCAAGGCGGTCGCCGTAATCCTTTATGTCATTTGCATTGCCCTTGTGGTAGAGCGTTTCAAGGCTTCCGCCGCCTGCCTTAATCAAATTTTCGCTGACAGCGTCGGTTTCGGGAGTGGTGTGGTTTGCGATTATATCAACAATAACCTTTACGCCGTATTTTTCGGCTTCGTCACACATAGCCTTGAATTCGTCACGTGTTCCGAGCTGATAGTTGCCGATTTTAAAATCGGTCGGCTGGTAGTGATAATACCACTTTCCGTTGCCGTAAAGCTCCATTCCGCCGTTCTCACCCTCAAGACATTCGTTGATTGGCGAAGTCTGAACGGCTGAAAAACCTGCCGCCGCAATATCGGGCATTGACTCCCTGATTGTGTTGAAGTCCCAGCAGAAAGCCTGCAATATTGCGCCGTCAGCAACCTTGTCGGCAGTTTTGAAATCAACAGACTCGGCAGTATTTTCCGAAGAGCCTTGCTGAGAACAGCCTGCAAAAGCAGACAGAGAGCCTGCTAAAAGCAATGCAGACAACGCACAGGACATTATCCTTTTAAACAAAAAATCACCGTCTTTCAAAATTCTAAATTAATAT
>DXYG01000129.1 GCA_019415925.1 Clostridiales bacterium | reverse complement strand
CTTCCCAGACGTCCCTATGTATAAATTGTGAAACAATTTATACATTATGGCGAACGCAGTTTGCCGCTACTAGAATTCAAACGAAGGAAATGGTGCTGACCATTCCGAAATCTAAGTAATATCTTAATTTTTTGAAATAAAAAAAGGAATATTTGAAATATAAGCGTAAAAAGATAATAGGAAAACAGAAAGGAGGGGTTTTGTGGCATTTCCTGAGTCATTTTTGCAGGAGCTGAAAATGCGAAACGACATAACGGAAATTGTTTCCTCTTATGTCAGCCTAAAACGGCGTGGGCGAAATATGGTCGGACTTTGCCCGTTTCACGGCGAAAAAACTCCTTCTTTTAACATTTACACCGAAAACGGTTCGTTTTACTGCTTCGGCTGCGGAGTCGGCGGAGATGTAATCACTTTTATAATGAAAATTGAAAATCTTGATTATGTCGACGCAGTGAAGTTCCTTGCACAGCGTGCAGGAATGGAGATGCCCGAAAATTCCTACGATGACAGTATGAGCAAATTGCGTACACGTGTGTTTGAAGCAAATCGAGAGGCGGCACGTTACTATTATTCCGCTCTCTGTTCGCCTAAAGGAAAGTCAGGGCTTGATTATTTTCATTCAAGAGTGCTTTCCGACCGCACAATCCGTCACTTCGGACTCGGATTTGCCGACGACGACTGGACTTCTCTTTGCAATCATCTGCGTTCAAAGGGGTTCAAGGACAGCGAGCTTGTAGCGGCAAACCTTGCTGTTAAGCGCAAAAACGGCAATGGGATTTACGACCGTTTTACAAACAGGGTGATGTTTCCGATTATTGACCTTCGTGGCAACGTAATCGCCTTTGGCGGAAGAATAATGACCGACGAAAAGCCGAAATATCTCAATACCTCGGATACGCCTGTTTTCAAAAAGAGTGCAAATCTGTTTTCTCTTAACAATGCCAAAAATTCGGGGAGCCGTACGCTGATTCTCTGCGAGGGCTATATGGACGTAATTTCCGTAAATCAGGCGGGATTTACAAATGCTGTTGCCACCCTCGGAACGGCTCTAACAAGTGAGCAGGCTGTGCTGATGAAACGCTACGCCGATGAAGTAATAATTTGTTATGATGCCGACGAAGCCGGACAAAAGGCTACCGCAAGGGCAATTCCGATTCTGCGGAATGCAGGACTACTGATAAGAGTTCTGACAATCCCGAACGGAAAAGACCCCGACGAGTTCATACGCTCACACGGTGCTGACGGTCCTGCGGCTTTCAAGGCTGTAATTGAAAAAAGCGGCAACGACGTTGAATATCGCCTGCAAAAGCTAAAACAGATTCATAATGTTGTAACTACCGACGGCAAGGTAGCTTACCTTGAAGCGGCTTCCAAGGTAATTGCCGAGATTTCAAGTCCGATTGAGCGTGATGTTTATTCGTCAAAAATCTGTTCCGAATTCGGAATTGACAAGAACGCATTTAATCGGCAGATACTGAATATCTCAAAGAGCAGATACCGTGAAAACACCAAAAAAGAAGTCCGGAAAATCCAGACTGATTTAAGCGGTAGAAATGATAAGATAAACACCGAGCACTACAAAAAGCCCCGAAGCTCAAGCGCAGAAGAGGCGCTCGTGGTGTACCTGATAAATAACCCTGATTCGGCAGAGGAAATTTCCTCTTATTTAAAGCCCGACCAGTTTCAGAACTCGCTTATAAGGCGTTATTACGAGTATTTTCTCACAAGAATCCAGAGCGGCTATGAGCCGCTTACGAACATAGCAGCCGATTTTACACAGGACGAGGCGTCAAAGCTGTATCAGCTTTTGTCGCAATCGGTAAAGGCTGCATCAACCCATTCGGCAATGATGGAGTATATAAAAGTCATCAGTGAAGAGAGTCAGAAGCCGTCAAGCGACGATGTTGCCTCAATGTCGCCGCAGGAGCTTAAGGACTACTTCGACAGGATAAGGAAAAATAAGCAGTAGGAAAGGAAAGTGGATTATGCCTGCACAGGACAAAAAAACAATCGTTAAGGAGCTTATCGACCTCGGAAAGCAGAAAGGACAGCTCACCAATCAGGATATTCTTGACGCAATCGGTGAGATTGATTTTGAGCCTGAACAGCTTGAAAAGCTCTATGACACAATCGAAGCGCAGGGAATTGAGATTGTTGAGGACATCGGTGACATTAAAATTGATGACATTGACCTCAGCTTTGACGAAAACAAGGATGATGATTCCTCTGCTTCAGCACCCGAGCCTGGCCTTGCAACAGACGACCCCGTTAAGGTTTATCTTAAGGAAATCGGACGAGTTCCGCTCCTTACTTCAGAAGAGGAAATTGAGCTTGCAATCAGAATTGCAGACGGCGACGTAAAGGCTAAACAGCGTTTGTCAGAAGCAAACCTTCGTCTTGTTGTCAGCATTGCAAAGCGTTACCTCGGACGTGGAATGCAGTTCCTCGACCTTATTCAGGAGGGCAACCTCGGACTTATCAAGGCAGTTGAGAAGTTTGACTACACTAAGGGCTTTAAGTTTTCAACCTATGCAACTTGGTGGATAAGACAGGCAATCACACGTGCAATTGCCGATCAGGCTCGTACAATCAGAATCCCTGTTCATATGGTTGAAACAATTAATAAGGTAAAGAAGGTTCAGAGCCAGCTCCTCCACCAGAACGGTCACGAGCCGTCAGCAGAAGAAATTGCGGCTGAAATTGATATGCCCGTTGACAAGGTGCGTGAGATTATGCGTGTTGCACAGGAGCCTGTTTCTCTTGAAACGCCAATCGGTGAGGAAGAGGACAGCCACCTCGGCGACTTTATCCCCGACAATGAAGCACCTGCACCTGCCGACGCCGCTTCGCATACTATGCTGCGTGAACAGCTTTCCGACGTGCTTTCAACACTTACTCCTCGTGAGGAAAAGGTTTTAAGACTTCGTTTCGGACTTGAGGACGGCAGAAGCCGCACTCTTGAAGAAGTAGGCAAGGAGTTCAACGTAACCCGTGAGCGTATCCGTCAGATTGAGGCAAAAGCTCTGCGCAAGCTTCGCCACCCGTCAAGAAGCAGAAAACTCAAGGATTACCTTGATTACTGATATTTTAATTCTTATTGCGAATTATGATAGAATTTGAAGAATGTGCTCAGATGCTCGATGAAATAGCCGATTCAATGCCCTATGAGCTGTACCGTGACTTAAACGGAGGAATTTCGCTTCTTCCGCAGCTTAAGGTACACCCGAAGGCACTGCACAATGACTTGTTCATTCTCGGCGAATACATACGCAACTCACTCGGCAACGCAATCGTATTTTACTACGGCTCAATTAACCGTGTGTACGGTCACCTTAGCCGTGACGAATTGTACAAACAGCTTGTACGCATAATGCACCACGAGGTACGCCACCACAACGAGTACCTCGCAGGCTGTGACGACTTAGGCGACCTCGACAGAATCGAGATAGAGGAGTACCTCAATAAACACAAGAAAAATTAGCATTTATATCATTTAAAAGCGGTACATTTATGTGTACTGCTTTTTTATATAAATAATATTGTAT
>DXYG01000128.1 GCA_019415925.1 Clostridiales bacterium | reverse complement strand
GGTGGACTGTTTTGCTGTAGGGAACCCACTAAAGGGGTTCCCTATGGCGAACACATTTCGCCGCTACAATCATTAATTTTGCTCGTCGAGGCACTCGACAAATTATCGTTTAGCTTACTTATATTACACATTAAATCTGAACAGAACAACGTCGCCGTCTTTCATAACGTACTCCTTGCCCTCACTGCGGACAAGACCTTTTTCCTTTGCGGCGGTCATACTTCCGCACGCAATCAAATCGTCATATGCGATAACTTCTGCTCTGATAAATCCTCTTTCAAAGTCGGAGTGGATTTTTCCTGCCGCCTGAGGTGCCTTTGTGCCGTTCTTGATTGTCCACGCCCTGACTTCCTGCTTGCCTGCGGTGAGGTAGGAGATAAGTCCGAGAAGTGCATAGCACTCCTTGATAAGTCTGTCAAGACCGCTTTCCTCAAGTCCCATATCGGCAAGGAACATCTGCTTTTCTTCCTTGTCCATCTCAACGATTTCTTCCTCAATCTGTGCGCAAATCGGCAGAACGCCTGCGTGTTCCTCTGCGGCAATCTGCTGAACAGCCTTGTAGCCTGCGTTGTTGTCAATTCCGTTTGCAAAATCCTCGTCGCTCATATTAGCCGCATAGATAACGGGCTTGTTAGTGAGAAGTG
The DNA here is from genome assembly GCA_019415925.1 of Clostridiales bacterium. Lineage (GTDB taxonomy): Bacteria > Bacillota > Clostridia > Oscillospirales > Acutalibacteraceae > Ruminococcoides. The sequence continues at coordinate 3,123 of DXYG01000128.1, read as the reverse complement.
CAACGTCTGAAAGTAGAGCCTTTTCGTCGTCGTCACACTCAACGCTTCTTGCAGGCTTGCCTTCTTCAAGAGCGGCTATAACTCTTTCATAAAAATCAATGTCCTTTTGATATTTTTTATCGCCCTTGAGCATCTTTTTAGTCTTGTCAATTCTGCGTTCCATCATCTCAACGTCAGAGAGAATCAGCTCAAGGTTGATAGTTTCGATATCCCTTTTTGGGTCAATACTGCCCTCAACGTGGATAATATCGTCGTTTTCAAAACAGCGCACAACGTGAACAATAGCGTCGCACTCACGAATGTTTGAAAGAAACTTGTTGCCGAGACCTTCGCCTTTTGACGCACCCTTAACAAGACCTGCAATATCGACAAATTCAATTGATGCGGGAGTATATTTGTCGGGGTCGTACATTTCAGCGAGCACGTCAAGACGCTTGTCGGGAACTGCGACAACGCCTACGTTCGGCTCAATTGTGCAGAACGGATAGTTTGCGCTCTGTGCTCCTGCGTTTGTTATTGCGTTAAAAAGTGTGCTTTTGCCTACGTTCGGCAGACCTACTATACCTAATTTCATTTTAAACTCTCCTAAAATTAATTTTTTGCAATGACTTGCCTAATTTTCAATTATATTGTATTATGATAACATAACGTTTTAATCTAATTATATCACATTTTATTTATTTAAACAACAGGAAAGGCGATAATTATGGCTGAAAAAACAATTACAAAAACGATAAAGGTTGAAGAAGAAAACCTTGCCTGTGCAATGGGCAGCGGAAGCCTGATGGTGCTTGCAACTCCGGCAGTTGTGGCTCTTATGGAAAACGCCGCAGCAGAGCTTGCGCAGAATGAGCTTGGTGATGAGGAGCTTACAACAGTCGGCACAATGATTTCAATTGAGCACACAAGCCCTACTCCGATTGCGGCAGAAGTGACAGCAAAAGCTATTCTGACAAAAATTGATGGTAGAATGTTTTATTTTGACGTTGAGGCATATGATAAAAAGGGCTTGATTGCAAAGGGTACTCACACAAGAGTAAGCGTAAAAGCCGAAAAATTTCAGGCAAAGGCGGACGGTAAATTCGATGAATAAGTATAAATATGTTCTTTTCGACCTCGACGGCACAATAAGCGAGAGTGCAGGAGGAATCAGAAAATCGCTTGAACACGCAATAACAGAACTCGGTAAGCCGCTTCCTGACCTTGACGACTATACTTTATATATAGGTCCTCCGCTGATTGATACATTCCGAAATGTATGTCACTTCTCGGAGGAGGACTGTCGGGAGGGAATTGAGCTTTACCGCAGTTTTTACGATGAAAAAGGTAAGTATATCAACAATCTCTATGACGGCATAAAAGACGTTCTTATTAAACTTAAAGAGAACGGTGCAAAAATTGCAGTCTGTTCCTCAAAGTATGAAAAGTTTGCAGAGGAAATCGTTGAAATTCTCGGCGTTTCCGATTGCTTTGACGCAGTTTGCGGCTCAACTCTTGACGGCAGCCGCAAGGACAAAAAGGACTTGATTCCTTATGCGGTAAAATCGCTCGGAGGAGATTTTGATTCCGAAAAAGAAAATACCGTTATGCTTGGCGACACCTACTTTGATGCAAGAGGTGCAAGACAGTGCGGTGTTGACTTCATAGGCGTTGAGTACGGCTACGGCAGTAAGGAAGCTATGAAGGACGAGGGTGCAAAGGTGTTTGCAAAAACTCCTGCCGACCTTTTACCGCTCTTAATCGGCTGATCTTATCATTAAAGTAAGTACTTCGGCATACTAATGATATAGTATAAGTATGGTTCGGAGGTCTTGCTTTGTTTGTTTTAAATTTTAGGGTTGCTGATTCCAAAAAGTTTTTTACAATATTTGCCGTTGCGTCTGTTGCAGTCGCAATAGTCTGCATAATATGTATGATTTCGGTACAGAACAGCCTGCCCGATACCGCAACCTGCGACGAGCTCGGCTGTTACTCGCTTAAGTGCGATAAAAATGATGAACAGTGCGCTTTTCTTGAACAGTTCGGCTTGTCACCTTTAAAAATCACAGAGAGCAGTGAAGTTACCATTCCGAATGAGTTCAACGAAACCTACAAGGAATACAACGAGCTGCAAAAATCAATCGGACTTGACCTTGAAAAATTCAAAGGCAAATCGGCACAAAAGGTTACATATGAGCTTGATAACAGCAAAACAAAATTCGCCGTACTTCTTATTTATAAAGGAAAGGTAATCGGCGTACATCTTACAAACGGAGAGTACGGCAGTAAAAATCTGCCGCTTATTTGATATGGAAAGACTTGATAAAATACTTGTTTCACAGGGAATCGGAAGCCGCAAAGAGGTGCGAGAGCTGATAAGAAGGGGAGAGGTCTGCGTAAACGGTGAAGTAATCAGAAAGTCTGATTTCAAGACAGACGCCGAAAACAGCTCAATCACCGTAAATGGACAGGCTGTAAATTACAGCAAACACGTTTATATTATGCTGAACAAGCCGGCAGGCGTTGTGTCGGCAACGACTGATAATCACGACAAAACGGTTATTGACATTCTGCCCGAGGAGTACAAGCGAAAAGGACTTTTCCCCGCCGGCAGACTGGACAAGGACACCGAAGGACTGCTTATTATTACCGACGACGGCGATTTTGCTCACAAAATGCTGTCGCCTAAAAATCACGTTGATAAAAAATACATTGCAAAGCTTGATAAAGAAATAAGCGATGACACAATTAAAGCGTTTGAAAATGGTATTGTTTTTGCTGACGGAACAAAATGTATGCCTGCAAAGCTTGAGATAGTGCCTGAATCTGACAATAAAAAGGGAATTGTGACAATTTGCGAGGGCAAGTTTCATCAGGTTAAAAAAATGTTCTTATGTTGCGGAATAAATGTTGTGCACCTTCAACGAATATCAATCGGAAATTTGTATTTGGATAGCAAATTGCCCATAGGTTGTTGCAAATTGTTGACGAAATTGGATATAGAGTTGATTTTTATCGGCAATATACACTAAAAATAGTAGTCATTTTTTATTCTGTGTCATTTTTAAATAAAATATTGAATGAATATTTAGTCAAAATCGGTATAGTAAAAATTTGTTCAAAGTGGTATATTATTATATGTAA
>DXYG01000127.1 GCA_019415925.1 Clostridiales bacterium | reverse complement strand
CTGGCGGAGACGGTGGGATTCGAACCCACGGTACCAAAAGGTACAACTGATTTCGAGTCAGTCCCGTTATGACCACTTCGATACGTCTCCGTATTTATCTGACAAGTATATATTTTACTTGTTTTTAACTTAATTGTCAAGTATTAATTACATATAGCATTTTAAAATAATTTATTTTATATAAATACAGTTGATTTAAAAAGAATAAAATGTTAAAATATCTTTAATTAATTTATGAAAGGATTTTTTGTATGACTAAAACAAATTTTAAATCAGTATCAATCAGGATTTTAAGCTTACTTTGTACAATTACTTTGATTGCTTCAATGGCTGTTCTGAGCGGTTGTTCGGGAGAGTCCTCAAGCTCTGACACATCTTCAAAAGCTACCGAGGCTGTTTCGGAAGCTTCTGCTGATGAAAACCTGCTTTCAGGCAAGATAAACGCTGTAATTGATATTAAAAACTACGGTAAAATTTCTCTTGAGCTTGACGCAGATACTGCTCCTATTACAGTTACAAACTTCGTAAAGCTTGCTAAAGAAGGCTTTTATGACGGTCTAACCTTCCACAGAATTATCAAAGGCTTTATGATGCAGGGCGGCGACCCTACAGGCACGGGTGCCGGCGGAAGCGATGAGGAAATCAAAGGTGAATTTGCTCAGAATGGCGTTACTAACAACATTTCTCACGTAAGAGGCGTAATTTCTATGGCTCGTTCTCAGCTTTACAACAGCGCAAGTTCGCAGTTTTTCATCGTTCACGAGGACAGTACATTCCTTGACGGTCAGTACGCAGGTTTCGGTCACGTTACCGACGGTATAGAAATCGTTGATAAAATCTGTGAAGAAACTCCCGTAACCGACGATAACGGTACTGTTGCAGAGGGCAAAAAGCCTGTTATCAACACAATCACAATAGAAGACTGATAAATGAAAATTCTTGTTGACGCTGACGCATGCCCTGTTGTAAAGCAGGTTGAAAAAGTTGCAAAACGATATAACATTCCTACTGTTTTACTTTGCGACACAAGTCACATTATGAATACAGATTACAGCGAAGTAAAGATTATCGGCTCGGGTGCCGACGCAGTTGACCTTGCGCTTGTAAATATGTGCCAGAAGGGCGACGTCGCAGTAACACAGGATTACGGTGTTGCGGCTATGGTGCTTTCAAAGGGCGGTTACTGTATTCATCAGTCGGGAAAAATTTTTACTGATTATAACATAGGCGGTCTGCTTATGGACAGGCATCTTGCCAAGAAAGCAAGAATGTCTAAAAGTAAAAATCACCTGAAAGGTCCTAAAAAGCGCACGCAGGCTGATGATGAAAGATTTGAAGCTTCTTTTGAAAGCTTGATAAAGAAAATATTGAACAAGTAAAATAAACGGCTGATTTGAAATTGTAGTAGTTTCAAATCAGCCGTTATTCATTTCTTAAAATCTCATTGTAAGAGAAATTCTGTTTTTATCAGGGTCTACCGATAAAATTTTAACATTTACAACATCGCCGACTTTCAGAACTTCGCCGGGGTGTTTGATGTATTTATCGCAAATCTGCGAAATGTGAACAAGACCGTCCTGATGAACACCGATATCAACAAATGCACCGAAGTCGATTACATTACGAACTGTTCCTTTTAGCTCCATTCCCTCTTTTAAGTCCTTTATGTCAAGAATGTCACTGCGGAGCATAGGAGCAGGCATTTCATCTCGTGGGTCTCTTCCCGGCTTTGAAAGCTCCTTTACTATATCATCAAGCGTCGGCAAGCCGATTTCAAGCCTTTCCGCAAGTGATTTTGTACCGTATGCTTTTACTCTTGACTGTAAGTCGGGGAATTTGCCTGATTTTATTTCTTTTTCAGAATAATCAAGCAGATTTAAAAGCTCCTTTGCACTCTTGTAGCTTTCGGGGTGAACGCCTGTGTTATCAAGGGGATTTTTGCTTTCGGGAACTCTTAAAAAGCCTGCGCATTGTTCAAATGCTTTTGGTCCGAGCTTAGGTACTTTTTTAAGCTCCGAACGAGAGGAAAACGCTCCGTTTTCTTCTCTGTATGCAACAATGTTTTTACAAACAGTTGAATTAAGTCCGGACACTCTTAAAAGCAGTGCAGGCGATGCAGTATTTAAGTCTGCTCCGACAGAGTTTACGCAGTCCTCAACTACACCGTCAAGCGTTTCACCGAGCCTTTTTTGCGGCATATCGTGCTGATACTGCCCTACTCCGATTGCCTTAGGCTCAATTTTTACAAGCTCTGCAAGCGGGTCCTGAAGTCGTCTTGCAATTGAAACAGCACTACGCAATGTAAGGTCAAGCTCCGGCAATTCGGTTGCTGCAAGCTTTGATGCGGAATACACAGACGCTCCCGCTTCACTGACTACCATATAATAAACAGTATGGTCAGCTTCCTTGATTGTATCGGCAGTGAACATTTCGGTTTCCTTGCTTGCTGTACCGTTTCCGATTGAAATAATATCTACTTGATATTTCTTAATAAGCTGTAAAAGTTTCTGCTTTGACTCCTCAATTTTCTTATCCGAATGTGTTGGATAGATAACAGCAGTGTCAAGTACCTTGCCCGTATCGTCAACGACAGCGACCTTACAGCCTGTTCTGTAACCGGGGTCGAGTCCGAGAACGGTTTTGCCCTTAACAGGCGGCTGCATAAGGAGTTGCTTTAAATTGACAGCAAACACCTTCATTGCGTTTTCAGACGCAGTTTCGGTTAAATCATTTCTGATTTCACGCTCAATTGACGGGAAAATCAATCGGTTGTAAGCGTCGGTGCAGGCTTCTCTGATAATATCGGAGCAAAGCGGATTTGTGCCTTTATCAAGTAATCGGTAAATTATATTAAGCGGTTTTTCACTGTCTGATTCAACAGAAACCTTTAAAAAGCCCTCTTTCTCACCTCTGTTAATTGCAAGCAACCTATGCCCTGCTATTTTCTTAACGGGTTCTTTGAAATCGTAATAGGTTGTATACACGCTTTCCTTTTCTGAATCGGTTGCAGTTGAAACAATTACTCCGTTTACCGTTGTAAGATTACGAACTCTTTTTCTGATTTCTGCGCTGTCTGACACCTGCTCTGCAATTATATCCATTGCGCCCTGAATTGCTTCTTGTGCCGTTGCTACGCCCTTTTCTTCGTTTATATATTTTTCTGCATCAGTATTCGGATTATATAAGCTGTCCTGCTTTATAATTTCAAGCGCCAAAGGCTCAAGCCCTTTTTCCTTTGCAACAGACGCTCTCGTCTTTCGTTTTGGTCTATAGGGACGGTAAATATCTTCAAGCTCTGATAAAGTTGAAGCCTTGTCCAGTAATGCAGAAATTTCATCTGTAAGCTTTTCCTGTGCGTCAATCAGCGAACGGATTTCTTCCCTGCGCTTATCGAGTCCACGCAGATATTCAAGCTTTTCACTGAATTCTCTGATGAGTTGGTCGTCCATTGAGCCGTGCATTTCTTTTCGGTAACGTGCAATGAACGGAATTGTGTTGCCGTCATCAAGCAGACTGATTATGTTTTTTGCATACTCCTCTTTTATGTTGAACTGTTGAGCTAAAATTTGTGAGTACTCCATTATATCCTCCAAAGGTAATATTTCTACTAAATTATAGCACAAAAGGAAATCAAATGCACGAATTTTTTGTTTTCAGTAAAAAAAGTATTTTTCGTTTCCACTTAAAAGATTGTTCCTTTTCCAAAGAGATTTTTTCAGAAATATTCAAAATTGGAGTACCTACCCTTGTATTTCAACTATTAACAAGCCTTTCCATTTCTCTGATC
>DXYG01000126.1 GCA_019415925.1 Clostridiales bacterium | reverse complement strand
TGATCAAGAATACTTTCTAGATATACTAATACCATGGATAATAAATTATTTTAAGCGTACTAAATCATCAGCTATAGATTTAAATAGATACAAATTAGAATCTTTTCTTATCAATACAAAAATAGAAAAAATTAATGAAGCGTTGTGCAATGCTTTAAGACAATCAGATTTTCACATTAGAGAGCATTTATCTGATATAATTGGTGAAAAACGATTAACTTTAGCATATCCAAGTTTATGTTCAGCTATTGTTAATGAACCAAGTTTGTATGCAGGTAAAAGTATCATAGTAGCATTGGGCAAAATAGGAAATGGTGTTGATACTAATGCTCCTAAAATTATTTTACAATGGCTTTCAAATAATATTACGAGAATAGTGGCTTCTGGACAGGACTTTACAAATTCCATCTTAACAAAAAGCCGAATCGCAATTAAACAATTATCTCTTGAATATATCAAAGATTTTGATACTTCATTCGATAAATATATTACTAACAAAAACTATTAGAAGTTCAATAAAATATTTTTTACTCTTTCTACGTCTAAATACTTAATAATATCTTCTAAACTACAAAGTTTAAATAGACATTTAAAATATATACATAGTAGCTTATTTAATTCTGTTATATCTTCGATATTATCATACATCATTCTGAATAATGTTTTACTACACTTTTCAACTAGTGAATTATAATCTTTTTTTAAATATAAATTTTTGGTATTAACAATATTCTTAATGAAAGATAGTGTGTTAAACATATCATATATGTGTTTTTCATTAAAAGAATGAACTATTGAATGTGTTCGTTGATAATAATGTGTGTAGGAATTAGGTATTAATATGATTTCGTTAGAATAAGCAATTGTTTGAAAGCTAAATGCCACATCTTCAAAAAGAGATTCTTTGAAAAGTATTGTATTATCATCTAAAAAACTTTTACGAAACATTTTATTCCCTAAATAAGAACTTATGGTAATATCCAAAGAATAAGTATTGCATAATAAGGACAATGCAAGTTCTTTATTGATGGTGGTGTACTTTTTATAATCATTACGAATAGGCAACCCATAAAATTTTGTGTAAATAATAATCCTTAAGCAATAACAGAACACTGGATTGCGGTGCAATCAGGCTTTCTGATTTGCCCCGTGTCAACTTTTCATTCCTGTCTGCGGAATGTTATGCACGCCAAAGCGTGAATAACATTTTGCAGACAGGAAATTCTATTCTCGGGGGCAAATCAAGCAGGTATTCTGTCCTCAAATATTATCGATAACTGGCTTAAAACTACATCCCAGTTTCGACATCTTTGCGTCCAGCGTTCGACAATCTTTTGCGACGCTAAATACAACATTTTGCGCAGGCTGTCATCATTTGTGAATGATGGCTTGTTCTTCGTAATCTGTCTGAACTGACGGTTCAAGCCTTCAATAATATTTGTCGTATATATTATCTTCCGAACCTCGGGCGGATATGCGAAAAACGTGGAGAGAATATCCCAATTTTCTTCCCAGCTTTTAACGCAGGACGGATAGGTTTTGCCCCACTTATCCTTGAATAAAATCAGGTTGTTCATAGCTTCTTCCTCGCTGATTGCCTGATACACTTTCTTGAGGTCAGCCATCAGCTCTTTGATGTGCTTGTAACTTACAAATCTTGTGCTTGAGCGTATCTGATGAATGATGCAACGCTGAATTTGTGCATTTGGAAAAGCCGCTTCAATAGCTTGTCTGAAACCTGTCAGACCGTCCACGCAGAACAGAAATACATCCTTAATTCCACGAGTTTTGAGTTCATTCAACACATTCAGCCAGAATTTACTGCTCTCATTTTCGCCAATCCATATACCGAGAATGTCTTTCTGACCGTCAAGATTGATGCCCAAAACTACATATGCAGCCTTCGTGATATACTGATGATTCTCCTTGACCTTGTAATGAATTGCGTCCATAAACACAAACGGATATACTGCTTCAAGAGGTCGGTTTTGCCAGGCAGTAACATCAGGTATAATCTTCTCGCTTATCTTGCTGACAAGCTCAGGCGAGATTTCAACATCATAAAGATTTTTGATTTGCTCTGCAATGTCACGCTGGCTCATTCCACAAGCGTAGAGCGAGAGGATTTTCTCTTCCATACCGTCAACATTACGATTATATTTGCCGATTATTTTAGGTTCATATTCGCCGTTTCTGTCCCTCGGAACTTTAATATCAAGCTCTCCCATCTGTGTTTTTATCGTCTTTTTTGAGTAGCCGTTTCTGTAATTTTTCGACTTATTGCTACATTCATTATTCGACGTTCTTTCGCTTTTCTCGTAGCCGAGCTCATTGGCAAGCTCACATTCCATAACCTCCTGAAGAATGTCCTTGAACATATTTTTCATTGCTGTCATAACTTCATCTGTTGAGGTGAATTTCTGACTTCTTACAAACTCTCTCATCATTTCTGCCGGTACTTTTTCCATTAAAAAAACTTCCTTTCAAGCTTTGTTTTTTCTATTTCCATTATTGCTTGAAAGGAAGTCTATTATTCACTTTTACACAAACTTTTCGGCGGTCTCTACGAATATGTGATGAACATTTATTGTTATATTCCTTTTTTATCCCCCATATTACAAAATCGCAATTTGTATTCTTTTGCATAATGTCTATAGCTAGTTCATATGTACATAAATCTGTCCAATCATCACTATCAAGGAATGTCACAAAATCTCCTTTGGCATGTTTTAGGCCAATGTTGCGTGATAATCCTGGACCCTTTAATGTTTTATTTTTGTAATATTCTATATTGTTATATTCATTTTGAAAAGATAATACAATTTTTTCTGTATCATCAGTTGAATTATCGTTAACAATAATAATTTCAAAATTTTTAAGAATCTGACACTCTAATATATTCAAAGTTCTCTTTAAGTATTGTGCAGTATTATGCGCAGGAATAATAATTGAAAGCATCTCAGAAGACATTTTGTTTACTCCTTTAAAAATTTGTCAATCGTTGAAAAGTGATTATTAGCTCTGTTTTTTAAAAAATCAATATTTAAATCGGAATACGAGTTTCTGTTATAATCAATAAAAGAAAAATCTACTTTTTCTAATTTATCAATATCAATAACATTTCCTCTAAAGCCATATGCATCCAAAGCATTATTAAATTTATCATTATAGCATATAGGGAAAAACGGAATGCCTGCGTTCCAACCTAAAATTACAGAATGAAATCTAGTCCCAATAATATAAGATGAAGATAAAAATACTCTTAAAAAGTTACTTATATCACCTTGATAAATTGAAATTTTTGTTACCAATTTAGTCATAGGCGATAACAAATTATATATGATTTTAGCTGCAACATCATCTTCTTGAGCTTTGCTAAAGCAAGTTAAATTAATAGTATAATTTTTATTTGCATATGCTTCGGCGATTTCTGCCATTTTTTTAAAATATAATTCTTCATCATAGTCTTTTAATCCAGAGCGGTGATTTTTTTTAATACATGAAATTGCTACCTCTTTTTTGCACATTATATTTGGCAGAGGATATTTAAATAAAATATCAGGTGCCCATTCTGTATTTTTTAACCGAAATAATGCATAAGAATACCTATCACGAAATACTACATGATCTGCTTTTTTAAAAAAGTGTTTGTATAAAAATAAAAATAATTTTGAACTATATGGGCCAAAATTTGCACCAATAATATATGCTGGAACATTGCGTAATTTCTTTTTACAGTCAATATGATATTTTTCATATATTCCTTTATTGTTTGACTGCATAAATATAGAACCACCAATAAATATTTGCAGATCAAAATTAGTATATTTCAAAAAATCGTCAGTTGAAAAAATAA
>DXYG01000125.1 GCA_019415925.1 Clostridiales bacterium | reverse complement strand
GTTTTGGCCTTTAAATTTATATAAAATTATTATAAACTACAAATGTAATTATTGCAACAGTATCGGAAAAACAATTATTATTCTTTGGCAGATTCGGCATTATTATCACAGCGACAGCGTTCTGAAATTGTCGTTCAGAATGTTACAGCTGTTGTTCAGCTTTTCAACTTCCTCCTCGGTGAGCTTCATTTCAAGAATCCGCTTTGCTCCGCCTGCGTTTACAAAGCAGGGATTTCCGATGAACACGTCTTTTTTACAGCCGTATTCTCCCCTCAGCCTTGTCGAAACCGTCAGCACGGAATTTTCGTCATTCAGAATCGCCCTTGCAATCCTCACAATCGCCATACCGATTCCGTAATACGTCGCACCCTTTGCTTCAATTATCTCCTGAGCCGCTGTGCGAACGTCAACGGCGATTTTCTCAAGCTCCTCCATAGAATACGTCTGAGAATTGTCGGCAAGCACGTCCTTAATCGGCTTGACGGCTAAAATCGCCTGACTCCACGGCACAAACTCGCTGTCGCCGTGCTCGCCGATTACGTATGCGTGAATATTCCTCGGGTCAATCTCAAAATATTCGCCCATAAGATAGCGTAGTCTTGCCGTATCAAGCGTTGTTCCCGTACCGATAACCTTAGCCGCATTAAAGCCCGAAAGCTCAAACGTAACCCTTGTCATAATGTCAACGGGATTTGTCGCAACGAGGAAAATCCCGTCAAAGCCGCTCTGCACCACGCTCGGCACAATGGAAGAAAAAACTTTTGTGTTTCTCTGCAAAAGCTCCAGCCTGCTCTCGCCGGGCTTCTGATTTACTCCTGCGCAGATTACTGCAATGTCAGCGTCAGAACAGTCGCCGTAGCTTCCGCTGTAGATTTTCATACTTGAATTTGAAAACGCAAGTCCGTGATTCAAATCCATAGCCTCGCCGTTGGCACGCTTTTCGTTGATGTCAATTAGCACCAACTCATCGCAGAGGTTGCGGTTAAGCGCTGCATAGGCAAAGCTCATTCCGACCATTCCCGTACCGATAAGTACAATTTTTTTCCTGTTGTCAGCCATAAAATTCTCCCTTTCAGATTTTATAAAGCTCTATTATTTTCTGCCGACAGCGTTTTATTATTCCGAAAAATTGTTTCTTGTTATTAATTCCTTGATATATTTAACTGCAAATCAAAATTTTCCAATAATTTCACATCAAATATGTAAAAAATATGAAAAAACTTCTTGAAAATCAATATATTTTATGCTAATATTAATAAGATAAAGCTACACATTTCAAAATGTTTTATTGTGAATTTTTATATTAAATGAAAGGAAATGAGAAAATGTACAAAATAGTTAAGAAAAAAGTTCTTAACCCCACTGTTACATTGATGGAAATTGACGCTCCGCTTATCGCAAAAAAGGCAGAGCCGGGTCAGTTCATCATTCTCAGAGTTGATGAGGACGGCGAGCGTATTCCGCTAACCGTTGCAGGCTATGACAGAGAGGCAGGAACAGTAAGAATCATCTTCCAGATTGTCGGCGCTACTACCGAAAGACTGAATCACCTTGAAGAGGGCGACTGTATTCACGACTTCGTAGGTCCTCTCGGCGTTCCCACACACACCGAAGGTCTTAAAAAGGTTTGCGTAGTCGGCGGCGGCGTTGGCTGTGCAATCGCACTTCCCGTTGCCGAAAAGCTCCACGAGCTCGGCTGTGAGGTTCACTCAATTGTCGGATTCAGAAACAAAGACCTCGTTATTCTCGAGGACGAATTCAAGGCTTGCTCCGACAAGTTTATTCTTATGACCGACGACGGCTCCTACGGCGACAAGGGCGTTGTTACCGCTCCGCTTGAAAAGCTCATTAACGACGGCGAAAAATACGACCTCGTTATCACAATCGGTCCGCTTATTATGATGAAGTTCGTTGTTAAGACAACAAAGCCCCACAACATTCCCACAACCGTTTCAATGAACCCGATTATGATTGACGGAACAGGTATGTGCGGCGGCTGTCGTCTTTCAGTAGGCGGAGAAACAAAGTTTGCCTGCGTTGACGGTCCCGACTTTGACGGCTTCAAGGTTGACTTTGACGAGGCTATGAAGCGCGGCTCAATGTACAAGCCGTTTGAGCGTCACGCTTACGAAGAAACCTGTAATCTTTTCAAAAAGGAGGTTGAGTAATTATGCCTAATATGTCACCCAAAAAGGCACCAATGCCAACCCAGGACCCCGATGTAAGAAACAAAAACTTCCTCGAGGTAGCAACAGGCTACACTCAGGAGGTTGCTATAGAAGAGGCACAGCGTTGTCTTAACTGCAAAACAAAGCCCTGCGTTGCAGGCTGTCCCGTACATATTGCAATTCCCGACTTCATTAAGGAGGTTGCAAACGGCAATTTTGCAGCAGCTTACGACGTAATTTCCGAGTCAAGCTCACTTCCTGCCGTATGCGGACGTGTTTGTCCTCAGGAAACTCAGTGTGAGTCAAAGTGCGTAAGAGGCATCAAGACCGAGCCTGTAGGTATCGGCAGACTTGAGCGTTTCGTTGCCGACTGGCACAACGCTCAGCCCAACGCTGAGGTTCACAAGCCCGAATCAAACGGTCACAAGGTAGCCGTTATCGGCTCAGGTCCTGCCGGTCTTACCTGCGCAGGCGACCTTGCAAAGAAGGGCTATGACGTCACTGTATTCGAAGCTCTCCACCTTGCAGGCGGCGTACTCGTTTACGGTATTCCCGAATTCAGACTGCCCAAGTCGATTGTACAGAAAGAGGTTGACACTCTCAAACAGCTCGGCGTTAAGGTAGAAACAAATATGGTAATCGGCAGAGTAATATCAATTGACGAGCTTATGGACGAATACGGCTTTGAATCAGTATTCATCGGCTCGGGCGCAGGACTTCCCAGATTTATGAACATTCCCGGTGAAAACCTCTGCGGCGTTTACTCGGCTAACGAATTCCTCACAAGAACAAACCTTATGAAAGCGTATAAGGACGACCCCTCAACTCCGATTATGCACGCTAAAAAGGTTGCAGTAGTCGGCGGCGGCAACGTTGCAATGGACGCTGCACGTTGCGCAAAGCGCCTTGGTGCTGACGAGGTTTACATTGTATACAGAAGAAGTGAAGAGGAGCTTCCTGCACGTAAGGAAGAGGTTGAGCACGCTAAGGAAGAGGGCATCATCTTCAAGCTTCTCAACAATCCCATTGAAATCATCGGCAACGAGGACGAGTTCGTAACCGGTATGAAGTGCATTAAGATGGAGCTTGGCGAGCCCGACGCAAGCGGCAGAAGAAGACCTGTTCCCGTTGAGGGCAGTGAATTCGTGCTTGACGTTGATGCAGTTATCATCTCAATCGGCACATCGCCCAACCCGCTCATCAAGTCAACAACAAAGGGACTTGACACACAGAAGTGGGGCGGCATTATCGCAGACGAAAACGGTCTTACCTCACGTGAGGGCGTTTACGCAGGCGGTGACGCAGTAACAGGCGCCGCAACCGTTATTCTCGCAATGGGCGCAGGCAAAACAGCAGCCGCCGCAATTGACGAGTACATTCAGAATAAGAATAAATAAGTTTTTATTTTAAAAAATCACGGTCGGAACATTGCCACCAAGCATCGTTCCGACCGTTTTTTCCCAATTATTTTTATGATGCAAACGATAATTTAGCGGCGAAGCCGCCGCAGGCAAATCGAGTGGAAAAATCGGATATTGAGGTAAAAACGGTTGCCCGAATTATAGATTGATAAATATGTAACGTTTCGGAACGTCAAGGATGCCGTCCCCTACGGCTATACAGGAAACATTTGTATTTTAGTCGTAGGGACACGGCGTGCCGTGTCCGTAGTGATTATCAAACGCAACCGATTATATCAGCATTATCGTTACAAACAAACTTTTACGTAGGGGACGGGTTCCTACACGTCCCTATGTATAAATTGTGTAACAATTTATAC
>DXYG01000124.1 GCA_019415925.1 Clostridiales bacterium | reverse complement strand
AAGTTGCACAAAAATTACATTGGTAATTTGTAAGATAAAATATATACTTTTTTTACTAAATTTGCTATAATGATAATGAATAATTATGAAAGGATGTTTTCAATGAAAGCTCTCAGAAAAGTTGTAAGCCTTTTTATTGCGGCTGCAATGATTACTTCATCTTTTGCTTTCACGGCTTCGGTCAGCGCTGCTGAAACAACCGATGCGTCTGCATCTGCCGTTTCCTCCGATTCGGCAATACAGAGTGAAGTCAAGGACGGCGTAATACTTCATGCATTCAACTGGTCTTATAACTCAATCAAAGAAAACCTCCCTGCTATTGCAGCGGCAGGCTACACAACCGTTCAGACCTCTCCTGTTCAGCAGGCAAAGGACTACGGTACTTCCAATGACGTTGCGGGTCAGTGGTGGAAGCTCTACCAGCCCGTAAGCATGGCAATTGCTCAGAAGTCATGGCTCGGCACAAAGGAAGACCTTAAGTCACTCTGCGCAGAGGCTGATAAATACGGTATCAAAATCATCTGCGATATCGTATCAAACCACATGGGCAACGAGGTTGAAACCGACCCCAACTCATTGAGTGAGCAGGTTAATACCTATCAGCCCGATTTCTACACAAACAAGAGCTCTTACTTCCATTCCTATACAGGAAGTGCAAGCGATGGCTCAATTCAGTCTGTAGTTCAGGGTCACGTTTCGGCTTGTCCCGACCTTAACACAGGCAACACAAATGTTCAGAATGCTGTAATTTCGCTCCTTAAGGAGTGCATCGACTGTGGTGTTGACGGCTTCCGTTTTGACGCAGCAAAGCATATTGAAACTCCCGATGACGGCTCTTATGCTTCAAATTACTGGCCGAACATCACATCAGCCGCTGAAAACTATTACAAGGAAAAGACAGGCGGCAACCTTTACATCTACGGTGAAATTCTTAACACCTGCGGCAGCGGCAGAAGCTACGGTTCTTACACAAACTATATCAATGTAACAGACAATAGAACAGGTGATGCAGTTCTGGCTGCTGTTTCAAAGGGCAACGCTTCAAATGCTGCACGCTCAAACTATAAGTCAGGCGCAAGTGCTTCAAATGTTGTTCTCTGGGCTGAATCCCACGATACATTTGAGGGCGAGTCAGGCTCGGCAGGAATTGCAAACACAGCCGGCATTTCCGATGAAAACGTAATCAAGGCTTGGTCAATCGTTGCTTCAAGAAAAGACTCAACAGCCCTTTACTTTGCACGTCCCGGCGCTGCTCTTATGGGTGAGGCTGCTACAGATACTTCTTACAAGAGCTCTGCTGTTTCCGAAGTAAACAAGTTCCACAACCTCTTTGTAGGTCAGAGCGAGAAGCTCGGTTCTTCTGACGGTGTTGCATACGTTGCAAGAGGCACAAGCGGTATCGTTCTTGCTAACTGTACAGGCACAACAAAGAGCGTAAGCATTTCCGGAACAGGAATTGCGGACGGCACATATGTTGATACAATCACAGGCAACAAGTTCACTGTTTCAGGCGGCGTTTTAACCGGCTCAATCGGCAGCACAGGCGTTGCAGTTGTTTACAACGGTACAACAACTCCGAAGAACACCTGCTCTGTTGAAAGCAGCACCTTCAAGGGCGAAACAATGACTGTAGAACTCGGTCTTGAAAACGCAACTTCGGGTACATACTGCCTTGATAATTCAACTCCCGTTACTTATACAGGCAAAACAACAATCCGCATAGGTTCTGATTATAAGTACGGCGAAACAATCAACCTTACTCTTACCGCTACAGACGGCACAAATACTACATCAACAACATATAAGTATACAAAGCAAGAAGCTGCTTCTTCGGGTGTTTACATCTTCTTTGACACCACAAAGTTCTCTACATGGGCAGCACCCTTTAACGTATATATTTATGATGAAGATACTTCATCAACTGAAACTTACTCAAACGCTTCATGGCCGGGTCAGCCTATGAAGATAGACCCTGCTACAGGTTACTACTATGTTGAGGTTTCTGATAAATCCTGCCTTGCTAAGGACAACGCTTCACAGGAAATCACAAATTCAACATTTGACCTTGCTCATTCAAATAATACATATGTAATTATCAGCGATTCAAACGGTCATCAGCATCCTATTGACGGTGCAAGAACAAAGCGTAAACTTGACGGATCGTCAAAGATTCTTGTAAGTACAGCAACTAAAGGCTGGAGCGCAACAACACTCGTTCCTTCAGCAGGCACACCTGTTGAGGCTACAGAAGTTACAAAGGGCACAGTAGCACCTGTTCCTACAACAACGGCACCTGTTCCCACAACAACAGCTCCCGTTCCTACAACGACAGCACCGGTTCCCACAACAACTGCTCCTGTTCCTACAACAACAGCTCCCGTTCCCACAACAACAGCTCCCGTTCCCACAACAACAGCACCTCCCGCAGGTACTATGATTTACGGTGACGTTAACGGTGACGGCTATGTAACTGTTGCCGACGCTACATTAATTCAGAAACACAGCGTAGGTTTAACTTCTATTGCTGATAAATATCTTGTACTTGGTGATGTTAACGCTGACGGTGTAATCAATGTTTTAGACGCAACAATGATTCAGAAGTACATCGTTGGTGATCAGTATTGGGGTCTTACAGGTCAGATTTATGCTCCCGAAACAGAGCCCGTTACAACAGTTCCCGCTCCTACAGAGCCCGAGCCAACTGAAACAGAACCCGAACCGACTGTAACAGAGCCTGTTACAACAGCTCCCGTTCCAACAGAACCCGAAACTACAACTCCTGCACCTACAAAGGATTACTACCTCTTTGGTTTTATCAACGGTGCAAACTACGGATGTGAAGAAGACTACGAAAACCTTGGCGACTACAAATTCGTTGACGGTAAAGTAACAGTAAACTTTGACCAGACAAGCTATGTAGCAGTTAAGACTACTGACGGTGACTGGTTTATGACAGACGACTGGCAGGGCGCAGTTACAGAGGTTACTCTTTACAACACAAAAGACCTTGGCGAAACAGCTAACAAGCTTATGGTTCCTGCAGGCGAGTCAGTTCTCACACTCGTTGAAAATGTAGACGGCACACTCACACTTTCTTATGAGCTTATTTCCGAACCCGTAACAACACCTACAGAAGCTACTGAGGAAACAGTTGTAACAGAGCCTGAAACAACAATTCCTCCGCTTTCAAAGGATTATTACCTCTTCGGCTTCATCAACGGTGCAAACTACGGATGTGAAGAAGACTACGAAAACCTTGGCGATTACAAATTCGTTGATGGTAAAGTAACAGTAAACTTTGACCAGACAAGCTATGTTGGCGTTAAAACTGCTGACGGCAATTGGTTTATGACAGACGACTGGCAAGGCGCAGTTACAGAAGTAACCCTTTATAATGCAAGCGGCCTTGGTGTAACAGCTAACAAGCTTATGGTTCCTGCCGGCGAGTCAGTTCTCACACTCGTTGAAAATGCAGACGGAACACTCACACTTTCTTATGAGCTTATTTCCGAACCCGTAACAACACCTACAGAAGCTACTGAGGAAACAGTTGTAACAGAGCCTGAAACAACAATTCCTCCGCTTTCAAAGGATTATTACCTCTTCGGCTTCATCAACGGTGCAAACTACGGATGTGAAGAAGACTACGAAAACCTTGGCGATTACAAATTCGTTGATGGTAAAGTAACAGTAAACTTTGACCAGACAAGCTATGTTGGCGTTAAAACTGCTGACGGCAATTGGTTTATGACAGACGACTGGCAAGGCGCAGTTACAGAGGTTACTCTCTACAACGCAAAAGACCTCGGCGTAACAGCTAACAAGCTTATGGTTCCTGCCGGCGAATCAGTTCTCACACTCGTTGAAAATGCAGACGGAACACTCACACTTTCTTATGAGCTTATTTCCGAACCCGTAACAACACCTACAGAAGCAACTGAAGCTACTGAGGAAACAACAGCAACAGAGGCTACTGAGGCAACAGAAGCTACTGAAGAAACAGTTGTAACAGAACCCGAAACAACAACTCCTGCACCTACAAAGGATTATTACCTCTTCGGCTTCATCAACGGTGCAAACTACGGATGTGAAGA
>DXYG01000123.1 GCA_019415925.1 Clostridiales bacterium | reverse complement strand
TAAATTAAACGTTTGTGCAAAATCGTAGCGAGCGACGCCCTCGTCGCTCACAAAAACGTTACCTATATATCAACTTAAAAGTTGGGCAACCGTTTTATCCAAACAATCCGATTTTTCCACTCGATTTGCCTGCGGCGGCTTCGCCGCAAATTATCGTTTATCATAATAAGAAGTATAATAAAGAGCAGTACCCGACAATGAGTACTGCTCTATGTAATATTATCTTATTTATTGTTATTCATTCGGTAGCAAAGCGTCATAAGATTGTCGCTTAAATGTACGTTTTCGACCAATGCGTCGCTGTATCTGGCGTTAATATCATAATGACTGAAATTCCAATAATTCTTAATGCCAAGACCGTACAGCTTATCGAGAACATTCTCAACGCACACACGAGGAATACATAAAAAAGCTGAATCAACGTGATTTTGTTTGCAGAATTCTTCAAGCTCAGTTTCGGATTTTACATAAATGTCATTAAGCATCTGGCCGACTTTCTTTTCGTTGTTGTCAAAACAAGCAATAAGCTCAAATCCAAGCTTTTCAAAATTCATATGCATAGCAACAGCTTTACCGAGGTTACCCGCACCTATCAGAATTGCCTTATAATCGTTGTTAAGTCCCAGAATATTTTTGATTTCGTCCTTTAGCTGGCTTACGCTGTAGCCGTAGCCCTGCTGACCGAAACCGCCAAAGCAGTTTAAATCCTGTCGCACCTGCGAAGCAGTCACATTCATAATCTTTGCCAGTTTTGTCGAGGAAATTCTGTCAACCTTCTGGTCGTTAAGTTCTGATAAAAAGCGGTAATATCTTGGCAGACGCCTGATAACCGACATTGAAATACTGTCACTTTTAGACATTACTCACTGTGCTCCTTTGATGAAATAAAACTTCTTACAGCCTTAAGCTGTTTTCAAAAATTAAAGAGAAGCGGCAAGACGTTCGTCAATAGCCTTGAGGAATTCTTCGGTGTTGACTTTTGTCTTGTTTTCAAGAGTTGAAATTGCGTAAAGGTCGCCTGTCATAATGCCGTCCTCAATTGTCTTGATTGTAGCCTCTTCAAGCTTGTCGGCAAAGTTCATAAGCTCAGGGAGCTTGTCAAATTCGCCGCGCTTTCTGAGTGCGCCTGTCCAAGCAAACAGAGTTGCAACAGAGTTTGTAGAGGTTTCTTCACCCTTGAGATACTTGTAGTAGTGGCGCTGAACTGTACCGTGAGCAGCCTCGTACTCGTAAATTCCGTCGGGAGAAACAAGAACGCTTGTCATCATAGCAAGTGAGCCGAATGCAGTAGCAATCATATCACTCATAACGTCACCGTCGTAGTTCTTGCAAGCCCACATATAACCGCCTTCACTTCGGATTACACGAGCAACAGCGTCGTCAATAAGTGTGTAGAAGTATTCAATGCCTGCTTCCTCAAACTTATCCTTGTACTCGTTTTCATAAACCTCAGCAAAAATATCCTTGAAGCGGTGGTCGTAAGTTTTGCTGATTGTGTCCTTTGTAGCAAACCATACGTCAAGCTTCTGGTCAAGCGCATAGTTAAAGCAGGAACGTGCAAAAGAGGAAATACTCTTGTCAATGTTGTGCATACCCTGAATTACACCATCGGTAGTAAATTCGTGGATAAGGCTTCTTTCCTCAGTGCCGTCAGGCTTTGTAACGCAAAGCTCAGCCTTGCTGCCGCCTGTAACACGCATTTCCGTGTTCTTGTAAACATCGCCGTAAGCGTGACGGGCAATGCAGATAGGCTTTTTCCAAGTGGGAATGTAGGGAGTAATACCCTTAACGAGAATCGGACTTCTGAATACCGTACCGTCAAGAATTGCACGGATTGTACCGTTAGGGGATTTCCACATCTTTTTGAGGTCGTACTCGTCCATTCTTGCAGCGTTTGGAGTGATAGTAGCACACTTAACAGCAACGCCGTATTTCTTTGTAGCGTTTGCGCTGTCAACTGTAACCTGGTCGTCAGTCTTGTTTCTGTTTTCAAGACCAAGGTCATAATATTCTGATTTTAAATCAACATAGGGAAGAATGAGAATATCTTTAATCTGTTGCCAGATTATTCTTGTCATTTCGTCGCCGTCCATCTCAACGAGAGGAGTAGTCATTTTAATCTTATCCATATCAGCTGTTCTCCTTTGTGTAGTCAAGTAATCCGCCTGCAATGATGATTGCTCTTGTTCTGTCTGAAAGCTCACAGTCAGCCTTGATTGTGTCTCCTGTTGTCTTGTTAACAACCGTAACGTCAGAGCCTGTTGCAATTTCACTCTTTACATTCGGAAGCTCAAGCATATCGCCAAGCTTGATTTTATCATAGTCTGCGGCCTCCTTAAATGTAAGCGGAAGAATACCTGCGTTAATAAGGTTGCTCTTGTGAATACGGGCAAAGCTCTTTACAAGCACAGCCTTAACGCCGAGGAAGAGGGGAGCGAGGGCAGCGTGTTCACGAGATGAACCCTGACCATAGTTTTCGCCGCCGACAATAATGCTCTTTCCGAGAGTCTTTGCACGTTCGGGGAAGTTCTTGTCGCAAACTGTGAAGCAGTGCTCAGAAATTTTCGGAATATTTGAACGGAGCGGAAGAATCTTAGCGCCAGCGGGCATAATGTGGTCGGTTGTAATGTTGTCTCCGACCTTGAGAGAGCAGGAAGCCTCTATTGAATCTGTAAGAGGACTTGTTTCGGGATATGACTTGATGTTCGGACCTCTTAAAATTTCAACGCTGTCCATTTCCTCAACAGGAGCCGGCTCAATAACCATATTGTCATTTATGAGGAACTTTTCGGGCATCTCAATTTCAGCGGCAGATCCGAGAGTTCTCGGGTCTGTAAATACACCGTTGATAGCCGATACAGCGGCAGTTTCGGGAGAAACAAGGTAAATCTGACCGTCAGCTGTACCGCTTCTGCCTTCAAAGTTACGGTTGAATGTTCTCAGTGAAATACCCGTGCTATTAGGTGACTGTCCCATACCGATGCAGGGACCGCATGCGCTTTCAAGAATACGTGCGCCTGCGGCAATCATATCACCGAGTGCTCCGTTTAATGCGAGCATATTGAATACCTGCTTACTGCCCGGAGCAATTGCAAGTGAAACGTTGTCTGCAACCTTTTTGCCTTTGAGAATATGAGCAACTCTCATAAGGTCAAGGTAGCTTGAGTTTGTGCAGGAACCGATGCAAACCTGGTCAATCTTCTGACCTTCAAGCTCTTTAATCGGTTTTACGTTGTCGGGAGAGTGAGGACAAGCTGCAAGAGGCTCAAGCTCTGAAAGGTTGATTTCGATAACCTCATCGTAAACAGCGTCGTCGTCAGCTTTGAGTTCTTTATAATCCTCCTCACGGCCCTGAGCTTTGAGGAATTCTCTTGTTGTTTCGTCAGACGGGAAAACAGAGGTTGTTGCGCCAAGCTCTGCACCCATATTAGTAATTGTTGCTCTTTCGGGAACGGTAAGAGTTTTAACGCCCTCTCCGCCGTACTCAACAATTTTGCCTACGCCGCCCTTAACGCTCATAACACGCAGAACAGCGAGAATAATATCTTTAGCGGAAACCCATGGGCTTAACTTGCCTGTAAGGTTAACTCTGACCATTTTCGGCATTGTGATGTAGTAAGCACCGCCGCCCATTGCAACAGCAACGTCAAGACCGCCTGCACCTATTGCAAGCATACCGATACCGCCGCCTGTGGGAGTGTGGCTGTCTGAGCCGATTAAAGTCTTTCCGGGTTTGCCGAATCTTTCAAGATGAACCTGATGGCAGATACCGTTGCCCGGTCTTGAAAAGTAGATGCCGTGCTTTTTGCAGACAGACTGAATAAATCTGTGGTCATCAGCATTTTCAAAACCTGTCTGTAATGTGTTGTGGTCAATGTAAGCAACGCTCTTTTCAGTTTTAACTCTCGGAATACCCATAGCTTCATATTCAATGTAAGCCATTGTACCTGTGGCGTCCTGTGTAAGAGTCTGGTCAATCTTAAGACCAATGTCGTTTCCAACGACCATTTCGCCGCATACCAGGTGCTCTTTAATGATTTTCTGTGCAATCGTGTAGCCCATAATATTACCTCCTGAATGTGAATTCAAGTTATTCTGCATCATAAATACAAAATAACTATGTTAATTATATAACAA
>DXYG01000122.1 GCA_019415925.1 Clostridiales bacterium | reverse complement strand
TGTTTTGCCATAGGGAACCCACTAAAGGGGTTCCCTATGGCGAACTACGTTCGCCGCTACAATCATTAATTTTGCCCGTCGAGGCACTCGACAAATTATGGTTTAGAGAAATTCTTATAAATAAATCCAATTTTTTTCATAACACCTATTGACAAAGAATAATATCGGTGCTATATTTATATTAACATATGAACATTTATTCATATGTTCAATTATTTTAAATAAAGGGGAATATTTATGGAGAATAAAATCACACCTGCACAGCATACCGAAATGCCCGACCTTGAGGTGCTGTTTGACCTTGCCGACCTTTTCAAGGTTTTCGGCGACTCAACGAGAATCAGAATTATGTTCACAATCTCTGACAACGAAATGTCGGTTTTAAGCATTGCCGAGGCGCTGAACATGGAGCAGAGCACCATTTCCCACCAGCTTCGTGTACTGCGCCAGAACAAACTTGTGCGTGTGCGCAGAGAGGGCAAGCAGATTTACTACAGCCTTGACGACGACCACGTTAAGAAAATCATTGAAATGGGACTTGACCACGTTCTTGAATAAGGAGGATTTATGAAAAAATACACTTACACTCTTGAAAATCTCAACTGCGCTCACTGCGCATCAAAAATTGAAAGCAAGATTGCAGAAACTCAGGGATTTGAAAACGTAAGCTTTAATTTTGCCACAAAAATTCTTTCATTCTCCACCGAAAATTCCGATTCACTTTTTCAGATTCAGCAGATTTGCGACAGCATTGAGGACGGTGTAACCGTCGTTGACAGCAGTAAAAAAGCAAAAGAAAAGCAATCGGGCAAAATAAATGCAGATACCGTAATGCTGATTGTTGCAATCGTTCTCGGAGCGGCGGCTTTTGTTCTGCACCTTGTACTGCCCGATAATCAGACTTTCTCAACCGTTATTCTTTTTATTCTGAGCGTTTCGGCAACGTTGCTTTCAGGCTATAAAATATTCCTGAAAGGTATAAAAAACGCTGTCAGGCTGAAAATTGACGAAACCGTACTGCTTGCCGTTGCCGTTGTCGCCGCTTTCTGCCTCGGAGAATTTGTTGAGGCGGCTATGGTTACAATCCTCTTTTCTCTCGGTGAATTTATTGAGGACATTGCCGTTGACGCATCACGCAGGGATATTGAAAAGCTTGCGCAGATTCGCCCCGATACGGCTATAATCGTTAATAACGGAATTGAAACCGTTGTCCCTGCCGAAAGCGTAAAAACAGGCAGTATCATAACGGTAAAGCCTTACGAAAGACTTCCGCTTGACGGCATTGTTACAAGCGGAAAATCGACTCTCGACACCTCAGCACTTACAGGTGAAAGCCTGCCTGTTGACATATCGGTCGGCAGTGAAGTAATGAGCGGTGCAATCAACGGAAACGGACTTATTGAAATCAGAACAACTAAGGAGTACGGCAACAGCACGGCATCAAGAATTTTACAGCTCGTTGAAGACGCCGCCGCCCGCAAAGGACAAAAAGAAAAGCTGATTACTCGCTTTGCATCAATCTACACACCGATTGTAATTATCATCGCCGCCGCAATTGCGTTTATTCCTCCCCTGCTCGGTATGGGCGAGTTCAGCGAATGGATTTACAGAGCACTTGTTTGTCTTGTTGCCTCCTGCCCCTGCGCTATTGTAATTTCCGTTCCTCTCTCCTACTATTCGGGAATCGGAGCGGCTTCTAAAATAGGCGTTCTTATAAAAGGCGGAAAATACATTGAGGCTCTTGCTAAGGCTGACTCGTTCGTCTTTGACAAAACAGGAACGCTGACAAGCGGAAAGCTTGAGGTAGAAAGCATTACTGTCTTTGGCGGTCACGATAAGAATGAAGTTCTCGCACTTGCCGCCGCCTGCGAAAAACATTCCGTTCATCCCGTTGCAACTGCGATTAAGAAAAAAGCAGAGGGGCTTGATTTACCTCAGCTTTCCGACTACAGCGAATCGGCAGGTCACGGCACAAGCGCAGTTTACAACGGCAAAAAGCTTGAATGCGGCGGAATTAAAATTCTGAGTGACGAGCAGAAAAAGCTTGCAGGCAACGCATCTGTTTTTGTCGTATATGACGGTGAGCTTATAGGCGCATTGAGCGTGAGCGACTCTGTACGAGCTGAATCGCAGGAAGTTATTTCAAAGCTGAAAAAGCTCGGCGTTAAGAACACCGTAATGCTTACGGGCGACTCAAAAAACAACGCCGAAAAGGTAAGCGAAAAGCTCGGACTTGACAAGTGCTATTCAAATCTTCTCCCGAACGACAAGCTTGACAAGGTTGAAGAAATCAAAACGCATTCAAAGGCGGTCTGCTTTGTCGGCGACGGAATCAACGACGCTCCCGTACTGTCGGCAAGCGACTGCGGAATTGCAATGGGGCTGGGCAGTGAAGCGGCAATAGAAGCCTCAGACGCAGTGCTCTCTTCGGGCAACCTTGTAAAGCTCCCCGACGCAATTAAGCTGTCACGCAGGGTTATGAGAACCGTCAAGACAAACATAGCTTTTGCTCTCATAATTAAAGCGGCTGTAATTATCCTTGCGGCTTTCGGTCTTGCATCAATGTGGATGTCGGTAATTGCAGATACGGGCGTAAGCGTTGCCTGCGTACTGTACGCCGCAAGACTTTTAAAATCAAAATAAATTGTATAAGCATTTGAAAATATCTGGGAATACAGGCTTTGGAAATACCAAATCTGTATTCCCTTTTGTATTATGCGCCGCATTTTAGGTTGTTCTTGACTAACCGACAATAACCGATTAAAATAGCATATTAGAGCATAAAACCAGCAGGCATATAATGGTAATATGTCTTAAAATCTATAATTAAGCGGTGTTTGTTTTGATAAAGCTACTTACAAGGCTGTTTGTAAAAAACAGCGACGATATTAAAAATCCGGAGGTTCGTGCCGCATACGGCAATATGTCGGGCATTGTGGGAATTTTCCTCAACCTGTGCCTTTTTGCCGCCAAGCTGACAGCGGGAATCGTGTCGGCATCAATTTCAGTAATTGCCGACGCATTCAACAACCTTTCCGACGCCGGAAGTTCGGTTGTAACATTTCTCGGATTCAAGCTTGCAAGCCGTCCTGCCGACAAGGAGCATCCCTTCGGTCACGGAAGATACGAATATGTTGCAGGGCTGGGAATTTCTGTTGTAATTCTGCTTGTCGGAATAGAACTTCTGAAAAGCTCGATAGGCAAGATTGTTTCTCCCGACTCATCAACCGAAATAACGCTTGTTTCTGCCTGTATTCTTGTCGCCTCGGTTGTCGTAAAGCTATGGATGTACTTCTTTAATAAAATTCTTTCAAGGAAAATTAACTCCTCTGCACTGAAGGCTACTTCCCTTGACTCGCTTACCGACTGCGTTGCAACAACGATTGTGCTTATCGGTCTTGTGGTTTCAAACCTTACGGGACTTATGATTGACGGCTACCTCGGTGCGGCGGTTGCATTATTCATTCTGTTTACCGGTGTAAGCACGTTTAAAGAAAGCCTTTCTCCCCTGCTCGGAAATCCTCCCGACGCTGAATTTGTAAGCGATATAAAAGACACCGTAATGCAGGACGATATGATTGTGGGAATCCACGATTTGATTGTTCACGACTACGGTCCGGGAAGATGCATAATCTCACTCCACGCCGAAATTCCGAGCAATGAGGACATTTTAAAGGCACACGATTCGATTGATTTGATTGAAAAAACGCTTGAGCGAAAGTTCAACTGTATGGCTACAATCCATATGGACCCGATTGCTACCGATGACGAATACACTCTTAATCTGAAAGACAAGGTGTGCAGAGCATTGTGCGGTGATGACAGCGGATTTTCAATTCACGATTTCAGGGTTGTAAAGGGTGACACGCACACAAACGTAATTTTTGACCTCGTTGTGCCGCACGGAATTAAGCAGAGCAATGATGAAATCCGCAAAACTGCAAAAGAAAAAATCCGTACAATCGACCCTAAGTTAATCCCCGTTATGCATATTGAAAAATCATTTACAGAACAATAAAACAAAGACTGTCATAAAGTAAAAGCTCTGTGACAGTCTTATTTGTTATAAATATTATAAACCAGTATTTGTCGAGTGCCTCGACGGGCAAAATTAATGATTGTAGCGGCGAACTGTGTTC
>DXYG01000121.1 GCA_019415925.1 Clostridiales bacterium | reverse complement strand
CACTAAAGGGGTTCCCTATGGCGAACACAGTTCGCCGCTACAATCATTAATTTTGTCCGTCGAGGCACTCGACAAATTATGGTTTATATTACGTATTGAATTTAAAATGTACATTTGTAAACGGATTAATTTTTTATAAATACTATAGCCAAAGCTTAATTTTTGTGGTATAATTTTTCATTGTAAAATTCTGCACAGCAATTTCTGATATATTGTTCTGTGCAAAAATCGGAGCAATTTATGTCAATTTACAATATTGCAGACCTCAATATTTCAATAAATCCGCTTAGCGAAGAAATCAAAAAGCGGCTTTTACCGTATATCACAAATTCCGATTCATTCGATTTTGAAGTGAAAGTATCGCAAAGCGAAATTGAAGAATATATTGCAAATTCAAAAGAAAGTTGCAGCAGTTTTGCGGCTGAAAACACCCTTATTCTAACGCAAATCTGCAACAGAATTCTCGAAAAATACGACGGTTTTTTCTTTCATTCTTCAAGCCTTATGCTCGACAACAAAGGTTATTTGTTCACTGCCGTAAGCGGTACGGGCAAGTCAACTCATACGGCACTGTGGAGAAAGCTTTTTAAAGAAAAAGTTGTGATGATTAACGACGACAAGCCGATTATCCGTAAAAAAGACGGTGTTTTCTACGTTTACGGTACGCCTTGGATGGGAAAAAGCGATATCGGAAACAACGTAAAAGCTCCCGTAAAGGCGGTTTACATTTTACAGAGGGGCGAAAAGAACAGCGCAGTGAGAGTGAAAACGGGTGAGGTTTTCAGAAATATTCTTGAAGCAACCGTTGTGCCGACTGACAGGAAAAATATGGAGAAGCTTCTCACACTTCTTGATGAATTTTTCAGCTCTGTTCAGCTATTTCGCCTTACCTGCAATACGGATACAGAGGCGGCTCAGGTTGCATATGATGCGTCTGACAACATATTTCCACAAGTATAAAGGAAGTAATTAAAATGGATTTATTACAGGTAGTATCGGTTGAAAATATGCGCAAAAGCGATGCGCATACAATTGAGCATCACACAAGCTCTGCCGAGCTTATGTACAGAGCGGCTCAGGGAATTTATGACGCAGTGCAGTTTGTCGGTAATGTTGCCATAGTTTGCGGTAAAGGCAACAACGCCGGCGACGGCTACGCTCTGGCGTGTATTCTCTGCAAAAACGGAGTTACTCCTACAATTTTCCGAGCGTCTGACGGCTTTTCAAAGGACGGTCTTTACTACTACAAAACTGCGCTTTCCCTCGGTGCGCAGGAAGAAAGGCTTGAGCTTGCAAACGGATTTACGGGATATGATATTGTCGTTGACTGCCTGCTCGGAATAGGCTTTTCGGGCGAACTGAAGGGTGAAATCAGATACGCTGTTGAGCAGATTAACTCAACAAGCGCATTTGTAGTCAGTGCTGACATCAACAGCGGACTCAACGGCGATACGGGCGTTGCCGATATAGCAGTAAATTCCGATTTAACGGTGTCAATAGGAGCGTACAAAACGGGACTTTTCCTAAACGACGCACCGTACTATATTGACAAGCTTGTAAATGCGGATATCGGAATACATATTCTTGAAGAAGAATACAAGCTTATTGACTATTCGCTTTTGCATATGTTTGAGGGTTATAATTCCGAGGTTATGACCATTGATGAGTTCTTTAAAAAATACGGCTGCGAGCCTGCAACGTGCAACGTAGCCGAATGTGCGGCACAAATCAGCAATGAAAAGAAAAAGACTGTTGTTGTGAAAACAGACCATTCGGCAGTTATCGCCGACTTGAAGTACGTCTATTTCTGTGCTGATTATGTTAGCGTATAAGTTATAAGCCTTGAGGTGAGTTATGAACTATAAGAGATTTTTGATTGAACCGAGTCCGAATTATGCGGCAAAAATTTTCCGTTGTCCCCAGATGATTGACGATTTCAACTTTACTCTGCACTGGCACAGAGATTACGAATTTATCTACGTAAAAAAAGGACCTCTTAAGGTGCAGAAGATAGACTCTCAGATTGTTTTGAATGACGGAGAGGTTTATTTTATGAACAGCGAGGAAATTCACTCCTACGTTGACGTAACCGACAGTCTGCAATTTGTCGTTGTCAACATTTCTCCCAAGATTTTGAAGCCGTATTTTGAAAACCCCTATGAAATACCGACGTTTGAGATTAAAAAGGGAGATGCCTGCGATAAGATAGCACATTCTTTGAAGATTTTGTATGAATGTGAAAATCTCAGCGACAGGCTTGAAATTCTGAGAATTAAGGCTATCCTCAACAATATATCATACAATCTCATAAAACACTATA
Source organism: Clostridiales bacterium (assembly GCA_019415925.1). Lineage (GTDB taxonomy): Bacteria > Bacillota > Clostridia > Oscillospirales > Acutalibacteraceae > Ruminococcoides. The sequence goes on along the minus strand of DXYG01000121.1, from coordinate 1,907 downwards.
AAAATCCGGATATTAGCTTTGTAAAAGGCTCGGACTCCGATGATTTTGACTGCGCAAAGAGTGCGATTAAATATATGGAAGAAAACTACGCCAGTGACATTTCGCTGACTGAAATTTCAAATTACGTTGGTATGACGCCTGCGCATTTTTCAAAGTATTTTAAGGATAAGAACGAGATGACCTTTTCAAAATACCTGCGCAGAATCCGACTTGACCACGCAATCAAGGATTTGCGTGACAGCGAAATATCGGTTAAGGATGCGGCACTTAAAAACGGATTCCCGAATGTAAACTCGCTGATTCTCACCTGCAAGGAAATTTACGGCAGAACTCCGCTTGAAATGAAACAGTTTGTAAGAACCTGATAATACATAAAGTCCGACAGACAAATGCGACAAATTGCGTATTGAACAAATTGAGCCAAAGTGATAAAATGTGTGTGAAAGGATGAGCATTATGCGTGGATTTATGCAGAGAATTGCAATTTTTATGCAGGGAAGATACGGTAACGACAAGTTCAACAACTTTTTGTACATTGTTTTCCTTGTGCTTTGGTTTATAAATATTTTAGTATGGAACAGAACGGCAAGCCTTGTCATTGACTTGCTTATGCTCGCAGTTATTGCATATGCGCTGTTTCGTGCCCTGTCACGCAACATAAACAAAAGAAGTCTTGAAAACAGGACGTTTACTAAAATTTTTGACAGCGTTAAAAATTGGTTTACTCTTACTCAGAAAAAGTTTCGTGACCGCAAGGATTTCAGATACATCAAGTGCCCTGTCTGCAAGGCTCAGCTTCGTGTTAAAAATAAAAAGGGTAACCACGTTGTAAGGTGCCCTCGCTGCGGAAGCGAATTTGACAAGAAAATTTAGTCGAGTGCCTCAACACGCACTATTATAAATTCGGAGCGTAGCGACCCTTAACTCCACTTTTCACTCTCAACTAAATTATGGTTTAGCTTACTTAAAGGGATAACCTTTATAAAAATTAACACGGACAGACGTTTTATCGCCTGCCCGTGTTTTGCTGTTTAAAATTGTTTTTGTAAAAATTTGTAAAATTCCTCAAAACTGCCGTTTTTGTACTGCGAATAATCCTTGTTCTCACGATTTACAATCGTGTCGGTGATAAGATATGTATCAAAGCCGAGCTTTTCGGCGCACATATCCTCGTCAACGTCGTTGCCGACCATAATGCTCTCCTCAGGCAGAATTTCGCATTTTTCGCAGATAAACTCAAAATATTTCAGATTCGGCTTGCAGCAGCCCGAGTTTTCATAGAATGTTACAAATTCAAAATCATCGGCTGAAACGCCTGCCCATTCAAGTCTGCGGCGTGTTGCAACCTCAGGAAAAATCGGGTTAGTTGCCGCAATAACTCTGCCGCCGTTCTGCTTTATGAAATCAACGCTCTTTTTTGCAAAGGGAGTAAAGCTTGTTGCCTCTTTTGCCGCAATAAATTCCTTTGTGTAGTAGTCGTCAAACTGCTCGATATACGGCGTTAAGTCCATTCCGCAGGCTGATGAAGCGGTTTCCCAGAAAACGTCCTTGTTTTTGCGTGAGTTGTCGTTCTTTGTCATAGCACCCGTGCCCTTCCAGATTGCCTTAACAAGTGTATCGCTGTCAACGCTTAAAACAGGCACAAATCTTTTGCACAGTGAAGAAAAATAAAGCTTTGTAAAATACTCCATATCCATCGGAAGCAGAGTTCCGTCCAAGTCAAAAAGATAATTTTTATACATCCTGATACCTCCAAATTTTTACAAATATATTATAAAATACGCTTGTCACAATTGCAAGAACAAATTTTTTACGCTATACTAATAATGAGTTCGGTTATCCATTAAGCATAGTAAACCATAATTTGTCGAGTGCCTCGACGGGCAAAATTAATGATTGTAGCGGCG
>DXYG01000120.1 GCA_019415925.1 Clostridiales bacterium | reverse complement strand
CCGGTGGACTGTTTTGCTGTAGGGAACCCACTAAAGGGGTTCCCTATGGCGAACTGTGTTCGCCATAATGTATAAATTGTTTCACAATTTATACATAGGGACGTCTGGGAAGCCGTCCCCTACGGCTATACAGGAAACATTTGTGCAAAAATGTAGCGAGCGACGCCCTCGTCGCTCACAAAATACGTTACCTATATTTCAACTTATAATTCGGGCAACCGTTTTATCCGAACAATCCGATTTTTCCGCTCGGATTGCCGGCAGGGGCTGCCCTGCTCCTAAATTATGGTTTAGCGGATTAAAATGGATAACCATAAAAATAAAAAAAGAAAAAAGCGGTGATTTCCGCCTTTATTTGTTATATAATAGAGCTGTAAGATTATTCGCTCAGCTTTGAAAGGAGTCTGCATATGCTTAACGTGAAAACAATTGCAAAGCTCACCGAAATCTATTCGGATAACGAGAAATTCCTCGGAATAATTGAACGGTGTCTGAAATCGTTTATGCTTTATCACCAAAGCATCTATGAAATGGAGGTCTGGATAAGAGTATTCGGAAGAAACACGGACACGCCCGACTACAAGGATAAGTTTTCAAGGCTTGACAAGTACAGAACCTCCTGCCACAATTCAGTGCTCGGCAATGTTAATATGCTTAACAGACTTGCAGAGAAAAACGGACTTGACGCTGTTTATGACGGCATAGTATCTGAAGAAAGACCGTATCGCAGGGAAGTAGCCAACGCTGTTCTGGAATATGTGGAATACATTATTGAAAACCGCAGATAATTACACAATATTCTTATTAGTCTTATGAACGCTGTGTATTGTATTTCCTTTTCTAATGATTTATTATTGTATTGAAATTATGTAAAATGCTTTTACTTTAAACGCAAGGAGCTGATTATATGATAAATCGGGAGTTACTCGAACAAACACTTAACAAAGCGAAAAATTCTTCGTGCTATTTAGCTCAGTTCAAAGATATTGACAGCAATTCAAATTGGCTGAAAAACTGGCTTGAGTATAAGTTTCCTCAGTTAACTGGTGAAAATTGCTACGGCAAAGCCGATTTGGACGTTTCGTTAATGGCTGTGATTTCGTATTGCAGGGTGCTTGGGCAGTGTGGTTTGAACGCTGATTTTGCCTTGGACAATATCGAGGAATTTGACAAGGACAAATACCATATAAATGTTAAGAATTATCCGAAATTTGCAGGGGACTGGCTGACTTCACCGCTCCATATCATCAAATTATATATGGGCTTGATGTGGGAAAAGGAACGCTCAGACAGTGCAACCGAAAAAGAAAGCTATGTTGCGTTGTACAGTAAAACTACAAGAGCGCACCTGCTTTATGCGCCGAGAGATACGTGGGAAAAATATTGCTATGATAACGCCGACGTAATATGGAACAGTTTTGACGACACGGCAAAGAAATTTCTTATTAACACACTCAGCGCAGGCAATTTTATATGTATGCCGGTTTACATAAATCCCTGCAGATGCACTCAGTTCGGCGGAGATGATACCGTTGATGCATTGCTCCGGAAAATGTACTGCTGTTTTGAATTAAGCAAAGACAGCAAGTCGTTTGAAGAATATCTTGACAAGGCGTTTGTGGGCAGTTATCAGGAAAACGCAAGAAAAAATGTTGTTGCGTGGATGAAGCTGTTTGACAATTCGTGGGATAGGTTTATTGAATGTAACCTTTTGCAGAAAGCAGTTGTAAAAAGCAACGGACATTACGGTAAGCCGCTGGATTTGAGAACGGGACAGGAGATAAAGCTTGAAACAGGCGAGAGCTACAGTCCGACTCCGAAAAGCTATGAAGAGTGCCTTGCGATGATGAAAAATTACAATGAAATCATAGAATGGAGAACAGGCAATATTATTGATTGCCTGAATAAAGAGGGATAAAATGGAACTGATAATATCAATAATTGCTGTAATAATTTCGTTTGTGACCTTTCTTTATACGGTTCTGGTTGAATACAGGGGAGAGCAACGTGAAAAGAAACAGGCTACGTTAGAGGCACTGAATATATTGCAGGAGCAGGTGTTCGACAGGCTGAATGAATACACCTTTGCCGAGATAAGAGAGATTACCGACAAGTGGAATGAATCGTTGCAGGAAAAGAATAAATTTTTGAGCGCAAAAAAGGGGACTGCAACAGAATTCTGGAGCAGTCACCACGAGTACGACAACGCTATTGAAGAATACAGGATTTTGTCGGGGTACTTAGCGAGAATAGAGCATTTTGCACTGGGCGTAAATACGGGAATCTATGACGTAAAGGTCACCGAAAGAGCCGCAACAGCGTATCTGACAATGCTTTATAAAAAGCTTGAGCCGCTTATACTCATAAAGAATAAAGGCAAAAATAATTCTTCAAGCGAGAATAAATATCATACAGAGTTTATGAAATTAGTATCTGCTCTGAAAAAGCTTGAAGAATAAGCCAGTGTGACTGTTTTTGCGGAGACACACCGCCGATTTGCGTGTTGTGGCAACCTGATTTTTACAAAACGCTTATGCCGTCAATTTCAGCCGTAATGTCGTTACTTGCAATCAGTTTATTCAGTATTGATGAAATTTTCGGACTGAAGTGGTTTACAAACAGCCTGAGCAATTGCTCTTTCTGCTTGTCATCAAGATTGTCAAGCAGGTCGTTTACCATCACATCAAGCTTATCGCTGACAATATCAAGTGTTCCTGCCGCATTTTACAATATTGACATATTATATCATAAAATAATTCGAAATTAACATACTTATCAGAAAAAATGTAAATAATTAATAAAATTTGACAAGAAATACTATATGTGATATATTTTTATTAGTATAAACAGGAAAACCGAATGCTTCAGTTTTATTTAAAAATTAATGAGGGATAGAAATGGAAAGAACTCTGAGAGAAAACAACGGCGGAGAAGTGAATTTACAGTTTAAGTTGCTCTCTGCAATCGGAATTATTATTATCGTGTCGGGACATTGCTATCACGGTGGAATTTCACTTGCATACGAGTGGTTTCCGACATATTCTTTTAACCTTGCGTTGCTCGTGTTTATTTCGGGATATTTCTATAAGCCGGTGCACGAAGAGCATTTTCTGAAATACATAGGAAAACGTGCAAAACGTCTTATAATTCCTGCGTATTTGTGGAACATTGTTTACGGGTTATTTGTCCTTTTAATGTCAAATTTCGGCTACACAATAGGCGGAAAGGTTAACCCGTATAACCTGTTTTTAATGCCGTTTGTTGACGGAGAGGCATTTTTGTACAACCTCGGCTCGTGGTTTGTGTATCCGCTGTTCTGCGTGTGCGTGTTTAATGTACTGTTCAGACGGCTGTTAAGGCTTGTAAAGCTTGACAACGAATATCTTATTATGATTGTTTACCTTGCTGTCGGCATAATTGGAATACAGCTTTCAATCGACAACGCAACAACGGGAATAAAAGGCTTACTCTTGCTTTTGTTAAGAACAATGTTCTTTTTGCCATGCTTTCAGTTCGGCAGACTTTACAAAGCAAAGCTCGAACAACACGACAAGCTCAACAGCGTAGCTTATTTTGCAATAATCTTCGGCGTTCAGCTTATCATCCTGACATTCTTCAAGGATCTTGAATACACTCCGTCAAAGTGCAGTGGTTTTGACAACGGTTTTATTGTTCCGTATCTGACGGCAATAACGGGAATTGCATTCTGGTTGAGAGTTTCAAAACTGCTCACTCCGATAATCAAAAATTGGAAGTTTATCAGGCTGATTGGCGACAATACATACAGCATAATGATTCACCAGATGATAGGGTATATGTGCGTGAAATGGCTGTTTTATCTTGTAAGCGTGCTTACTCCGCTGTTTGCAGATTTTAACATAAATTCGCTGAAAACAAGTATTTGGTATTACTACCTGCCGAACGGATTACAGCAGTACGGTATGCTCTACCTTGCAGGCGGAATATTTGTCCCGATTCTGATTAAAAAGCTTTGCGACTTGGCAATAAAGCCGATAAAGAAGAAAATTAACGCAGTGAAGCAAAAAGATAAAAAATCGGTTAAGCAGAGCTGACGCAGGCTTTGGGGAGAAATTCGAATACTGAAGAGAATACACCTAAATCGGATTATAGCTGAACAGATTTTGTTTTCCGACGTTGCGTTAATCCGCAGAGAGCTGTATCAGAACAGATTGATAAACAGACTGCCGGATTGCTCAAAATATTGGAGAGAATGAAAAGAGTGCAAAACAAAAACAACTAAAAAGTCTGCTTGACTATTCAATGTGAAACTGAACAGTCAGGCAGACATATTTTTATTCTGATTATCCTATAAACAAGCTGAAATTATAAGTTCGGCTCGTGAAACAAACCATAATTTGTCGAGTGCCTCGACACGCAAATCGAGTGGAAAAATCGGATTTTAAGGATAAAACGGTTGCCCGAATTATAAATTGATATATAGGTAACGTTTCGGGCGACCACACAGGGTCGCCCCTACGGAA
>DXYG01000012.1 GCA_019415925.1 Clostridiales bacterium | reverse complement strand
TTGACCGAAATTTTAAATTTTTTTGCGAGTCAACTTACCGCTAAATTATAGTTTATTTAAAGAAGTACTTAAAAAGTATATTATTTATTCAGAGGTATTTTATGAGCAGTAAAGAAAATATATCAAACGGGAAATGCCCTGTATATAAAAAATGCGGCGGCTGTCAGTTACAGAACCTTTCATATCCCGAACAGTTGAAATTCAAGCAGAACAAGGTCGAGCGACTGCTCAAAAAATTCTGCAAGGTTGAGCCGATAATCGGAATGGAAAATCCCTACCATTACCGCAACAAGGTGCAGGCGGCTTTTTACACTGACAGACGGGGCAAAATCATTTCGGGTGTTTATCAGTCGGGAACACATCACGTTGTCGGCATTGACTCGTGTCAGACCGAGGACGTTATTGCAGATAAAATTATTGTTGCAGTGAGAAAACTTCTGCCGTCGTTTAAAATGACAACCTACAACGAGGACACAGGTAAGGGCTTTTTGCGTCATATCCTTGTAAAAAGAGGCTTTGCGACAAATCAGATTATGCTTGTGCTTGTTACGGGAACACCTGCTTTTCCGTCAAAGAATAACTTTGTAAAGGCAATTTTAAAGCAGTTTCCCGAGATAACTACAATAGTGCAGAACGTAAATAACTACAACACAAACCTTGTTCTCGGCGAAAATCAGAAGGTGCTGTACGGCAGGGGATATATTGAGGACATTCTCTGCGGTTGCCGTTTCAGGATTTCACCGAAAAGCTTCTATCAGATTAATCCCGTTCAGACCGAGTTGCTTTACAATACGGCTATGGAATATGCTGATTTAAAAGGAAACGAAACCGTGCTCGATACCTACTGTGGAATAGGCACAATCGGAATTGTAGCCGCCAAGAGGGGTGCAGGCAGAGTAATCGGTGTTGAGCTCAGCGGAGATGCAGTCAGAGATGCAATTGTAAACGCAAGGGCAAATAATCTGAAAAATATCCGTTTTTACAAGGGCGACGCAGGCGAGTTTATGTATGAGGTGTCGGCAGAGGACGAAAAGCCCGACGTTGTGTTTATGGACCCTCCGAGAGCAGGCAGTGACACGAAGTTCCTCGATTCGCTGATAAAAATGTCCCCCGAAACGGTAGTCTACGTTTCCTGCAATCCCGAAACGCTTGCAAGGGATTTGGACTATGTTACAAAAAACAGTGACTATAAAATACGCAAAATCCAGCCTGTCGATATGTTCCCTCACACCGCCCACGTCGAGTGCGTGTGTTTAATAAACAGAGAATAGAAATTTGTTACAAATTTAAAATATGAGTAGAAGGATATGGGGATTTATAAATCGGAAAAGGGCAAACAAAGCTCTTTGAAATTGTATGATGAACGGATTAAAAAGCTTGGTATGCCGTATTATGATATATATGTAAACACTTCATTCGGAAAGACTCATTTAATTGAAACCGGCAACAGAAGCGGCAAACCGTTGCTTGTTTTTCATGGCGGAAATTCCACAACGTCATACAATCTTTTGGCTTGCAGATTTTTGCTTAATGATTTTCATATTTATGCGGTAGACACAATCGGTCATCCCGGCAAGAGCGACGAGGTGAGCCTGTCTGCAAAAAATTATGACTACGGAAAATAGGCGGGCGAGGTTATTACGCAAATAGGCTACGATAAAATCAACTGCTTCGGTGCATCATTCGGCGGAGGAATTCTTGCAAAGCTGATGTGCGTTGTACCGCAAAAAGTTGAAAAAGCGGTGCTTGTTGTGCCGTCGGGAATAAATAACGCTTTCCCTATTTCATCTGCAAAGATGATGATTCCGCTGATAAAATATCTTGCAACTAAAGATGAAAAATACATAAAGCAAACCACACTGTTTATGTCGATCAGGGAAGATGTGCTTGACAGCGACACTATGGATACGATAAAGGACAGCTTTGACAATGTAAAAACAAAAGTCGGTATGCCGACGAATGTTGACGAAAAATTAATGCAGAAATTCAAAGCTCCTGCACTTGTTATTGCTTCGGAAAAGGATTGTCTTTTTCCTGCAAGAAAGGTTTTGCCTCGTGCAAAGCAGATTATCCCGAACTGTCAGGTGCGTGAGCTGAAAAACAGCGGTCACATTCACGTTTTGCCGCAATATGAAAAGGATTTGGTAGTAGATTTTCTGAACGCATAAGCGGTTTATAAATTTTGGAGGATATATAAAATGGCTTCGAGCAAAGAATATCTTAATTATATTTTGGAGCAGTTGTCAGAGCTTGATGAAATAACTTACAGAGCAATGATGGGCGAGTACATAATCTATTACAAGGGGAGAATCGCAGGCGGAATCTGTGACAACAGATTTCTTGTAAAGCCTGTAAAAGCGGCTGTCACGCTTTTGCCCGACGCACCCTTTGAAAAGCCCTACGAGGGTGCAAAGGAAATGCTTTTGATAGAAAACACCGACGACAGGGAGTTTCTTGCAAAGCTGTTCAAAGCAATGTACGACGAACTGCCAATCCCGAAAAAGAAAAGTAAAAAGAAATAGAGGGTAATAATATGTCGTTTGACTACAAAAAAGAATACAAGGAATTTTATATGCCGCCTAAAAAGCCGACTATTGTCGAAGTTCCTGCTATGAATTACATTGCAGTCAGGGGAGAGGGCAATCCGAACGACGAAAACGGCGAGTATAAGCAGTCTATAGGCTTGCTGTATGCAATTGCCTTTACAATCAAGATGAGCAAGAAGGGCGATTATCGGATTGACGGATATTTTGACTATGTCGTTCCTCCGCTTGAGGGCTTCTGGTGGCAGGACGGAGTAGAGGGAATAGACTACACACGAAAGGATGATTTCAGGTTTATTTCAATTATCCGCCTGCCCGATTTTGTGACGAAAAAAGATTTTGAGTGGGCGGTTGAAGAAGCAACAAGAAAGAAGAAAACCGATTTTTCAAGGGTAGAGTTTCTCACGTACAATGAGGGCTTGTGCGTTCAGTGTATGCATATCGGAAGATATGATGACGAGCCTGCAACCGTTGAGCTTATGCACGAATACGCAGAAAGTCAGGGATATGAAATTGATATAACCAACAAGCGTTATCATCACGAAATTTATCTGAGCGATGCAAGACGTGTTGCACCCGAAAAGCTGAAAACGGTAGTGCGCCACCCGATTAAGAAAAGATAAGGAAAAGTAAAATGGGACTGCAAAACAGAGTCCCATTTTTATAATATATAAATCAGTTTTTGAGTTTAATCAGCTTTTCCGCCAAATCACAAATATCCGCAGCGGCGTTTGAGTTGATTTTTTTGCGCTGATTTTCTGCCATAGCAAGGCAGGCTTTTTCATCATCAATAATCTTTAATGCCTCGGACAATTCTCTTTTTGAAGCCTTGCACAGCCTGCTCATACCGTTTTTGCTGAAAAATTCTGCGTTGCGTGTTTCACAACCCGGAATTGCGGCAGTGTGCAGTATCGGCACTTTGCTGACAGCGGCTTCGGTTGAAGAAAGTCCTCCCGGTTTTGTGACAAACAGGCTTGCGACTTTCATATATTCAGCCATATTTTCGCAGTAACCGAGAACATTCACCTTCGGATAACCGGCGGCTTTCAGCTTGTCAAAAAGCTTTTTGTTGTTGCCGCAGATGACAATCAGCTCGGTGTTTTCACAGTCGGCAATAACGCACGAGAGCGTTTTAATCGCCTTTTTAATTTGTCCGCCGCCCATACTTCCGCCGCTGACAAGGATATATTTTTTGTCTGAATCAAGTCCAAGCTGTTCTCGGATTTCATCTTGGTTTTCGCTTTCCGAAAATCTGCTCACAACAGGAATACCGAGAGGGCACAGCTTTTCTTTTGCAATCCCCTTGTTTTTGTAATCGTCGGCAAGCTGAGGCGAGGGGATAACATAGACGTCGCAGTCCGTTTCCTCAGTGAACGGAATACAGGTATAGTCCGTACCGATAAACATTGTTTTCGGGATAGAAATTCCGTTACTTTTCATATTTGTGATAATTTCGGCAGGGAACAGGTGAGTCATAATGATTATGTCAAAATGATTTTTCGCAAGATATTCACTAAGAGTCGAAACCATATAATGATTAATAAAGTAAACGGGAGAGCGAAACGGCAGTTTCCTGTAAAGCTGACCTGCACCGTAAACGGCTCCGAAAAATCGTGGTGCTTTCTGTGCAAGATATATGTAGGCATTGTTGATTTTGCCTGCAAGCTTTTTACTGCGCAGATTGTACGGATTGAGCATAACTGCGTTGTGATTGCGGCGTTTCAGCTCTTCCATAACGGCTTTTCCTGCCGAATTGTGACCTCCGCCCGTGCCGCAGGAAAGAATTAACGCTTCCACAACAAACTGACCTCCGGTTTCTCTCTTTTCTCTTTGCTGAAAAGCAGTTTCACAACAACAACCGCCGTAATCAGCGAAAAACCGATACAGATTACCGGCTCTTTAACTAAAAAGAACATACAGATAAGGGCGCTTATGTAAGATACAAATGTGCGGTAAAAATGCGGAGAAATCCGCAAAACCACCGAAAAAAGAATGAAGAAAAACGCAAGAATAATCAGCGGCTGCCATAGCGGCAAAAGACCGAGCAGACAGCCAAAGCTTACTGCAATTCCTTTTCCGCCCCTGAATTTAAAAAATACGGGAAAAGCGTGGCCGATTACGGGAGCGGCAATTATCAGCGCAGACGAAATAACGTCGGGGAAGATTGCTCCTGATTGATGAATATAAAAGGAAACGGGCAGAAATCCCTTTGCAAGGTCAAAAATAAGCGTGAGCAGTCCGCACCAAAATCCACCGTACATAAATGCGTTGGCTGTACCGGGGTTTTTGTCCTTGCTGTTTTCAACCATATTATCCTTTTTAAATAGTTTAGCAAAAATTCGGGCATACAATACACTGCCCGAAAAATAGCCTAACAATATAAAACCGATTGTTTTTAACATAATTATCTCACTTCGATTAAAACCGTAAATAATGATTCAAAAGTATATTACTCAATTTTGTTAGCAAGCAGTATATCACAATTTGTTGTTTAGTGTCAAGATTTTGCGAAATAAATGACGGATAAATTTGTGAAATCTGATTATCCGTTTAATTAAACTTCAAAAATTAATACAAAATAAAATGTTGTTGTAAAATATGGTGTAATGTGTTATACTTACAACAGAAAATACATTTTAAAGGAACAATGATATGCGTGTAATTACAGGTTGTGCAAGGGGCAGACGTCTTGAAACCCTTGAGGGCGAGGACGTAAGGCCTACTACCGACAGAATTAAAGAAGCAGTTTTTTCAATTATCCAGTTCGAAACCGAGGGCAGAGCATTTCTTGATTTGTTTGCAGGCTCGGGACAAATGGGTATCGAAGCGTTGAGCAGAGGTGCTAAAACGGCTTATTTTGTTGATAATTCGAAAAAATCTCTCGACACCGTCAAGAGAAATCTTAAGACTACTAAGCTTGAGCAGAACGCAAAAACCTTTGCAATGGATTATCAGAGCTTTCTTGCAATGTGCAGTGAACGTTTTGACATTGCGTTTCTTGACCCTCCGTACAAAACGGGAATGTTGCAGAAATCGCTTGAGCTTGTGCCCGAAATTATGAACGAAACCGGCGTAATCATAGCGGAAAATCCGCTTGACGAAGAAATTTTGTCGAATTACGGCAATTTTGTACTTGACAGACAGTATCGCTATGGTAAAATAAAAATAAGTACATTCAGACATAAGGATTTTGTGCAATGAATAAAACGGTAATTTGTCCGGGCAGCTTTGACCCGGTCACACTCGGTCATCTTGACATAATCAAGCGTTCGGCTAATATGTTTGACCACGTCATTGTCGGCGTGCTTGTGAATTCCTCAAAAACCCCCTGCTTTTCAATTGACGAGCGAATCAGCTTTTTAAAAGAGGTTACGCAGGATATACCGAATGTTGAGGTAGTCAGCTTTGACGGCTTGCTTGCTCAGTATTGTAAGGAAAGAAACGTTGACGCAATTGTAAAGGGGCTGCGTGCAGTTTCAGACTTTGAATACGAGTTTCAGATGGCTATTACCAACAAAAAGCTCAATCCGCAGCTTGAAACAATCTTCCTTATGGCAAACTCGGAGTCTATGTATCTAAGCTCGAGTATGGTGCGTGAGGTTGCTTCAATGGGCGGAGATATCAGCAATTTTGTGCCAAAATGTATTCACGACAGGATAGTAAAAAGAATTTCAAAATAAAACTTAATTCAGATTGGATTATATAAGGAGTGGAAAAAATGAAAGTTGATGATTTAATTCTACAGCTTCAGGACGTTATCGGCGAGGCAAAGTCAATGCCGTTTTCAGGCGGAAAGGTTATGGTAAGCAGCGACGAAATCTACGATATTATCGATCAGATTCAGGACGCTATGCCTGCTGAGGTAAGACAGGCAAAGAATATCGTTGCCGACAGAAAGCAGATTCTTGCCGAGGCTAACCGTGAGTCCGAGAACATTATCAGAGCTGCCGAGGAACGTAAAAAGGCAATGCTTAACCAGAATGAGCTTGTAAGAGAGGCTCAGGCAAAGGCTAAGGAAATTGTTGACGATGCAAAGCAGAAGTCAGCCGAAATCAGAAAGGCTGCAAATGTCTATGTTGACAGCATCATCAGACGTACCGAGGAAAGCATTTCTGCACAGCTTGACGAAATCAAGAAAACAAGAGCAAATATCCTGAATTCGCAGAAGTCAAAGCAGCAGAATCAGTAAAGTAATTTAATAAAAAATAAACGCTGAATTGCAGTAAGTGCAGTTCAGCGTTTTTCCTTTTGCGGAATTTATATAAGAAAGAAAAATATGACTCCGACTGTTATGCTTAAGAGCATTGCGGCAACAACGTCACGGATAAAGTGAGCGCCTGCGAGCACTCTTGAAATTGTAATAAGGAGTGAAACCGCCAGTGCGGCAATGCCAAGCTCAACATTCACATAGAGAATTGCAAGCGAGATTATAAATGCGCTTGCCGTGTGGCGGCTTGGCATACTCTGTCCCTTTGTCGTCTTGCCGAAAAGGGAAGGAGTGTTGTACTTTTCATACGGTCTTTGCTCATTAATCACCTTGCGCAGAATCGTTATGAGCAGAAACACACCGAGCGGAACGAGGATTGTTTTAAAAAGGTCAACAGGATTGCTGAAAAATACATAGGCAATCAGCGCAGGGTAGCCGATAAACAGCAGCAGCGGCAGAAAGCGGTAGCAAAATTTCAGCGCATTGCAGGCAAAATTGCGTTCTTTAAAAAATATAATAATCCGTTTATAGTTCTTCTCGGTAATTTTAAACATCTCCGTTTGCGTTAATTTCGCTTTTATTCTACCATATGCGCTAAACTATTTCAACATTGTATTTTTCAAACCAGTAGTCAAGCTCAATGATATACGCAAGAATCTGCGGAGCCTGCATAAGCTGACCGTACCACGGAGTCGTGATTGCGTCGGGATTTTCAATTATGCTCTCAATTGATTTTTTGTTTAGCATTTCGGTGAGAGTATTTTTCTTTTCGAGAATTAATTTCACCCTTTTTGCACATTCATCAAAGTAAATCGGATTGTGTGTTTTAGGGTAGGGGCTTTTCTTGCGCCAGCAGATTTCCTTTGGCAGAATATCCTCAAATGCTTTTCTGACAATTCCCTTTTCACGGTTGCCGTACGCCTTTAAGCTCCAAGGCATATTGTAGGCGTACTCCACAAGGCGGTAGTCGCAGAACGGCACCCTGACTTCAAGACCGCTGAACATTGAGCACCTGTCCTTGCGCTCAAGCAGACATTGCATAAACCAGTAGAAATTCAGGAAAAACATCTCTCTCATTCGGCTGTCGGTTTCGCTGTCACTTTTCAGCTTAGGTGCAAGATTTATGGTATCAAGATACCTCTGGCGCACGTACTCCTCACCGTTTCTAAGTATTCCGTCCTTCAGAATAAACCTGCGGACGTCCTGACTTTTTGACCACGGAAAGCAGTCGTCAAATAGTATGCTCTTGTCGTGATACCAAGGATAACCGCCGAACAGCTCGTCGGCACATTCACCCGAAAGCGCAACGGTGTAGTTGTGCTTGATTTCCTTGCAGAACAGCAAGAGCGACGAGTCAACGTCAACATATCCGGGTAAATCCCTCGCCTCAACGCTGTCGTACAGTGCGTCAACAAGTGCTTTGTTGTCAAGGATAACCTCCCTGTGCTGTGTGTCGGCGTTGTCGGACATCATCGAAATGTATTCGTAGTCGGCGTTCGGCTGAAAGCGGCTCTTCTTAAAATATTTTTCGTTGTCACGGTATTCAACCGAGTATGTGTTGATTCTTCCGAGTTTGCGCTCCTTGTAGTATTCGGAGGCGGTTTTTACAATTATACTGCTGTCAAGTCCGCCCGAAAGGAAAAAGCAAAGCGGAACGTCGCTGACAAGCTGTCGCTTTATTGCGTCAGTCAGAAGGCTTCTCGTTTTTTCAATCGTTTCGCTTTCGCTGTCGGTGTGCTCCTTTGCCTCAATCCTGTAGTACTGTTCACGGCAGAGAAAACCGTTTTTGTAGATTGCACATTCACCGGGGTTAAGCTCGTGAACTCCCTTGAAAACTCCGCAGGACGGCGTTCTCGCAGGCCCGAGGAAGAAGATTTCATTCAATCCCTGCTCGTCAATCCTTGGCTTGACAATCGTGCTTGCAAGCAGAGCCTTGATTTCCGAGCCGAAAATCAAGCCGCCATTGTATTCGTAGTAAAACAGCGGCTTTACGCCGATTTTATCCCTGCAAAGGAAGATTGACCTGTCGTCGCTGTTGAACACCGCAAACGCAAAAATTCCGTTCAGCTTATCCGAACATTTCGCACCGTACTTAATGTACATTTTCAGCACAACCTCGGTGTCGCTGTGACCTCTGAAACGAAAGCCGTCAGCTCGCAATTCTTCACGCAGAGCGTCGGTGTTGTAAAGCTCGCCGTTGTAGACAATCACATAGGTCTTGCCCTTGTGAGTGACCGACATAGGCTGTTTTCCGTTTTCACGGTCAATTACAACAAGCCTGCGGTGGATAAGCGCAGTGTTCTTGTTGATGTAAATTCCGTTTTCGTCGGGACCTCGTTTTTCAAGCGTTCGTGACATATTGTTTAGGAGCTTAATCCTCATACTCATATCAGCGTCACGCTCAATCCAGCCTGCTATTCCGCACATAAAATTTACCTCCGTAATATATTATCATTTTTGTCTGATAGCCTTGATTGAATATAAAAAGCAAATTGCAACTCCGATAAGCACAGCGGCAGAGATTACCGTTCCTCCGTAAAACTGCGAGGTTTCAACTTTTGAGGTTGAAAATACCTCTGATGTTCCGAGAAAGAGCATTGCACCAAAGTGCGTAAGTAATGCGGTAAAAATGCCTTGAATAATTCTGATGCAGAAAAATAAAAGTTTGCTTACGCTGACTTTGCCGAGTGCCGAGTAAATCTGAAAATGAACGCACAAGCCGCCGAAGCCGATTGCAAATGCAGTCATTTCAAGCGTGCAGTTTTGTGACAGCCTGTTCACCGCCGAGCACACCTCAAGTAGACAGCAGAGCATATTCTCAGCCGAGCTGTCGCTGATTATCTGCCCGATAATCTCAATAAAAGCAGAGAACAAAACGACAAAGGCACATATGCCGAGGATTCCTTTTGAGCTGTCCAAGGCAGACTCCACTATAGCCGTTCCGACAGAACAAGGCTTATTAAAAGATTCGGCACAAATGCAATCTTCACTTTTGCTTTTGTCAAAAAGATTGATGATAATTCCAAGCAGAATTACCGAAATAATCTGCGAGCAGAGGATTATCAGCCCGACAGTTTTGTTATTATAAAGCGATGCGCCTACAAAGTTTATGATAAACCCCGGTCCTGCACAAACCGAAAACAAAGCCGCTTTTTGAGTTTCTTTCTGAGGAACTGCTCCGCTTTTTGCAAGCTCGGAAATTCCCTTTGCACCGACGGGATAACCACCAAGCATAGAAAGTAAAATAACAGGTGCAAAGCTTCCCGAAAGTCCGAAAAGTGCCTTTGTAATCCTGCCCAGAGGCTTACCGATTTTCTGCGCCAGACCGCTTTTTACAATAAAAGACGACGCCGCCATAAACGGAAACAGCGACGGCACAAGAACATTAAGGCAAAGGCTTATGCCGTTCAGTGCTCCCTTTGAACAGCTTTCTGAGAAAGTCAGAATTGAAACGCAGACGGCAAGAGCCGCTAACGCTTTAAAAACCGTTCCTGCTTTTCCGACTGCCGCATTAATATACATATCAATCACCACTAATATATATGATTGAATTTGCATAAAAATAAATGATATCATCATTAACGGGAGAGATTTTTTTGCAGAAAAATAAGGATAAACATAACTCGGGCAGTTATGCACCTTTCGGTCTTGATATGGGCGGAATGCCCACAATGGAAATGCTCGGCAACAGGCGCATTACGCTTGAAGGCTCAACGGGAATCCTGCTTTACGAGAGCGATAACATTAAGATTAATACTAATAAAATGGTCGTTTCATTCTGCGGGAGAGGCTTGTGCGTAAGGTGCATTTCCTGCTCGTGCGTTGAGATTGAGGGATTCGTCACACAAATTGAATTTCTTTGCTGAGGTGATTTTGTGTTAGTACAGCTTATCAGATTTTTCAGAGGATACGTTGACTTTACCGCAAGCGGAAAGTTTCCCGAGCGTTTTCTGAATATCACTTCACGCTACGGAATCAACCTTTGGAATGCAAAGCCCTCAAAACACTCAATTAACGCTTCAATGTACATAAGCGACTACCGAAAAATACGCCTTGCCGCAAAAAAATCGGGCGTAAAAACAAGAATAAATGAAAAGCACGGACTGCCGTTTTTTGTAAACAAATACAAGCCGAGAATAGGAATTCCGATAGGCGCAGCCGCAGGAATAATTCTGATTATCGTGCTGTCAAATTTTATCTGGTCAGTCAGTATTACGGGAGCGCAAACCGTCAGCGAAACGAAAATAAAGCAGGTGTTGTCTGAAAACGGCGTAAAAACAGGCGGCTATAAAAACAACCTTGACGTTCAGAAAATCGAGCGTGACACTATGCTTGAAATTGACGAAATCGGCTGGATGAGCGTAAATCTTACGGGCAATATTGCCTCAATTGAAATCAAGGAAAAGGCTCAGAAGCCAAAGATTGATTCAAGCACAACTCCCTGCAACGTAAAGGCAAAATGCGACGGTGTAATAACGGATATAAAAGCCAAAAAGGGCAATGTGCAGGTAAAAAAAGGCAGCGGCGTTGCAAAAGGTGATTTGCTCGTAAGCGGTATAATTGAAACAAAAATGAATACCCTACAATACGTGCGTGCAAATGCCGAGGTTTTTGCCGACGTTGTTTACCAAAAAGAAACGTCAATAAAAAGCGAGTATGAGTACACATTTTTAAGCGGTGAAAAGACTGACCGCAACAGGGCGTTTTTGCTCTGGCTTGAGTTTCCGTGCAGTATGTCTTTCTCATCATATGAAAATTCCGTTTTCAGCGAAAACTCGAAGAATGTAATCTGTAACGATGTCGTACTTCCGCTCGGTATAAAAACAAGCACACAGTCAGACCTTGAAAGCGTTGAAAAGAAGCTTACAAAAGCAGATGCGGAAATAATATTTATGAATGATTTACTGCTTTACGAAGCGTTTGAAAAACCGAAAAGCAAGGTTGTCAGCCGAAAAGTAAATATAAATAAGACAGGCGATGAATACCGTTGCGAAACGGATTATATTTTTAACGAAAATATTGCGTACAGCGAAGAATTCAGCGTGACAGATTAAATAATATATGGTAGAATAAACTTGGATTTCTATTTTAATAAGTTAAAATTATATGCTTAATTTGTAAGATGAACCATAATTTGCGGCGAAGCCGCCGCAGGCAATTCGAGTGAAAAAATCGGATTGTTTGGATAAAACGGTTGCCCGAATTTTAAGTTGATATATAGGTAACGTTTCGGGACGTGTAGGAACCCGTCCCCTACGATTGAAACACAAACGTTTCCTGTATTGCCGTAGGGGGCGGCATCCTTGACGTCCCGTTTCATAAATTGCAACGCAATTTATGAAATATGGCGAACACAGTTCGCCGCTACAATCATTAATTTTGCCCGTCGAGGCACACGACAAATTATAGTTTTAGCTTGCTTTTTATATCAATATAATATTTCAAAAATATCCCAATGATATAAAAAACAATTCACCTATTTTTGATTTCGTAATAATATGGTATTGTAAACGAAAGGAGGAAAGCGTATGTGTAACTTTTTCGGAAACGGAAACGGCAATTGCTGCACTTGGATTATTCTTCTTATCATCATCCTCTGTTGCTGCAACAATAACAATGGCTGTGACAACAACAACGGCTGCGGCTGCGGTTGCTGATAACTGATTAACCGTCACTGAAATTAAGCTTTTAGCTGAGGATGTTCATAATATAAGGGC
Source organism: Clostridiales bacterium (assembly GCA_019415925.1). Lineage (GTDB taxonomy): Bacteria > Bacillota > Clostridia > Oscillospirales > Acutalibacteraceae > Ruminococcoides. The sequence continues at coordinate 33,415 of DXYG01000012.1, read as the reverse complement.
AGGCGTTATATATGCCTGCCCTTGAAATTTTAATAGGTAAAATCGGGAACATACTTTTTGATTGTGGGGAGCATACCGATTTTGTCGGGTGTATGAGGAGGGAGCTGCCAGAAATCGTGAGCACAGTAGGTATTGCCCTCGATGATTGCAGGTCCGTCGGGAGTAATTGCAACGTCCCAGCCTATGTATCTGATTTGCGGTACAACCTGAGCAGCCTTAAGGCACATTTCTACAGCCTCTTTAACAAACGGAAGCTGATAGCCCTCAATCTTTACGTGAGTATCGGGGTGCTCTGTGTAGATAATGCCCTTTGTTGTGTCGCCCGAATGAGCGGGATATTTCATCTTTCCTGTTTCAATGTCAACAGGAGTAAACAGGCAGTTATTGTCTACAACACTGCCGCCGCAGCCCATTTTCTGAACAATGTAAACGCAGTGCGGAACCTTGTCGTTGTCAAGAATTGTGATTACACGCATACTGTTTACAGCGTTGGGATAGAGCTTTGAAAGTGCAGGGTGCTGCTTGATGTTGTCCTCAATTGTGCAGAAACCCTTGTCAACAAGATACTTGTAGAGCTCGTCAAAATCCTTGAAGTCACTCACCTTGAGTCTTTCACATCCGATACCGCATTCCTTGTCCTGCATTTTGCAGAAAAGGTATTCTCTTGACTCAACAAACTTTCTGACGTCTTCCTTTGAAGATTTGTCCATCTGGAGATATCCTCTGCCGATGTAATCCTTGAACAGCTCGTTGAACTCGTCCTTGTTGTCAAAGAGGTGAGCATATTCTGTGTCGTTCATAAACATATTGAGCTTTTTGCTGATAAGACGTGTAACATAGGTTTTGCGCTGTTCCTTGTTGAGATTATAGAATGCAAAAATCTCATAGTCATAGTAGCCTGCGCCGTAACGCTTTGCACACCAGAGCATATCAAAGAAAATGCTTATGCTGTTTTTGCCCGAACGTTCGTGGACAGCCTTTATAGCTGTTTTCATCTTGCCGAAGCTTGCGTTCTTTAATACTCTGAAAATATATCCCTTGTCTGCCATTTAATACCTCTCCCGTTTATTATATGAATTCTTAGTTGTAAAATCTGTTTGTAAACGGACACGGCACACCGTGTCCCTACGAATATAAGCGATAATATTTCACTCGCTATGAGATAATAAAATTATAATTTAATCAAGTTCCATTACAACTCCGAGCTATCTTCCGAAATTACCTGCAACGGCTCGTCTGCCTCATAGATTCTGGGAACTCGCTTTGAAATTCCGCAGACGATTTCGTCAACATTAGTATTGAGCAAATCAGCCATCCATAATACGCTTAGCTTGTCGTTAAGCAATGCAACCGTATCGCCTCGTTTTACGTCGCCGATATCGGTAACGTCAACCATAAACTGGTCCATACAGACTCTGCCGATAATCGGAGCTTCTTTGTCGTTTATCATAACCTTGCCGATGTTTGAAAGCCGTCTGCTGTAGCCGTCGGCAAAGCCTACGGGAATTGTCGCAATCTTAGTCGGTCTTTTCGTTACAAACGTTCCGCCGTAGCCTACCTCTGTTCCTTCAGGGACTTCCTTTACCATAACAACATACGTGTACCAGCTCATAACCTGACGGAAGTCCTCTTTGAGCCAGTCGTCCTCATCTATCGGACAGAGTCCGAAAAGAATGTCGCCTGCTCTTACGGCGTCAAGCTGAGTTTCGGGGCGAAGAAGAATTGCAGGGCTGTTTGCAACGTGCTTGCAGGGAATTTCTATTCCCTCTTTTTCAAGCTTTGCAATCATTTCAAGATACAGCTTATACTGCTCAGCCGCACTCTCGCCGTCCTTTTCATCAGCACGAGAAAAGTGAGTAAACGCACCTGTTATCTTGAGGTTTTCCATCTCATTTATCTTCTTGATAATCGGAATTGCCAAATCGTTTGCAGGAAATCCGATTCTGCTCATACCCGTATCAATCTTGATGTGTATCGGCTGAACAACTCCGCTCCATTTTGCAAGCAGATTAAGCTTTTCCGCCGTATCAAGTGAAAAAATCGTAGGTGTGAGATTATATTTGATAAGGTTTTCAAGCTGACCGTCACAGGTATCGCCAAGCAAAAGTATAGGCTCAACTGCGCCTGCCTTGCGAAGTGAAGCGCCCTCTTCCCACACGGCAACGGCGTATCTTTCAACACCGCATTTTTTTAAGGTCGGATAAATACCCTTCTCACCGTGACCGTAGCCGTCACCCTTCAGGACAGCCATTATTTCAACGCCTTTGTCAAGACGGCTTCTGATATTTTTTATATTGTGTTCAATAGCACTCAGGCTTACAACAGCCTCAGTTCTTTGCGCAAGCTTTCTCAAATCAAAGCCCTCTTTCAATATCGGAGCATTGCGAATTATCGCAACTTTTACCGACTCCGTATTTATCAGTTTATTAGTATATCATATATTTTTCTGTTTTACAATAATTAAACGTTATTTTCGATGAAATGTATTTTTATTTGCAATTTTGCAGACAATTTTTAGCAGAAGAAAGAAACCTCCGAATTTTTTCGGAGGTTTCTTCCTTATATTTATAAAGTGAGACAAATGAGCTAATTAACCGTTATAGTCAGACCATGTACCGTTTTCGTAAATCTTGTTCATACCGCTGATTGTCAAATTGCCTGTCTGATTTCCGTCGCCGCCGCTGCCATTATTGAAAATAATGAAAGTAGCATCTGACGGAACCTCTACACGGTAGACATTGTTGCCAAGGCTTTCTGTGTCAACGCCCGGCCATGTTGTCATTTTTGTATTGCTGTCGCTCCAGTAATAAGCCATTACCTTGCTCCAGTTATTGGTATTCTTGTAATAGAGGTAATTCTTAGATACCGGCTCGGTTGTTGAAGGCTCTGTGGGAGTTTCGCCGCCTGTATATGTACCGCAGTAAGATCCTTCAAATGGAAGCTCTGCAAGATAGCACTGAATTGCAGTAGCGTCTTTAACATTAATTATACCGTTTTTGTCAACATCTGCCGCTGTGAGAGCGTCGCCTGTAAGCACACTTATTTCAGAAGCGTGAAGCTGAATATCAGTTGCATCGGAAATTGTGATTGTGCCGTTTAAGTCAACGTCACCGATAAGCACCCTGTTAGAAGGCTGTGTTGTCGGCTGAGTTGCTGAGGTAGCCGGCTGAGTTGTTGCAGGCTGTGCAGTTGTTGCAGGCACTGTTGTAGGAGTCGAATAACCCGGTTCTGTGGGATATGTAACGTCCTTGCTTTCCTTTGTAAAGGTGTATGTACCGGATGTTGTGTTTGTGCCGTCAGTTGCTGTCAGAACAACAGTGTACTTTGTTCCGATTGCATCTCCTGCACCGATAGTAAAGGTTGTGTCCTTTGTGTATGTTACAGCAGCACCGCCGTTGATGCTGTATGTACCCTTTGTTGCGTTATCAAGACCGACTGTTATGTCAATTGATTCAGCAGCAAAGTTCTCTCTGGGAGCTTCGATTGTACTTCTGGGCACTGATGTAGTGTTGTAAACTACTGCAATACCGTCCTCATTTCCGATTGTGCCTTTGATTGTGCCGCCGGAAACAGTGAATGTGTTACCTGATACCTGATCGGTGTAAGTACCGTCCTTCATCTTGCCGCCGAGGCTTACGCTTACGGCGCCTGCTCCCTTTGTGCTTACGATAACAACGCCGCTGTTGCCTCTTACGTTATAGAAGAGTGTGTCGCCTGAATTACCAAGGCTTTCGCTCTGACCTACAAAGTGGTTTCTGAAACGGTTAACCTCTGCAACGCAGGTATCCATCCATGTCAGTGTTCCGACCTCGCCCAACTGAGTCTGTCTGATTTCTTTAGCCAGCTGAATCGGGTCTTTTCTTGCGTCGTAACCGTTCTGGTCATCGTTGAGTCTTTCGTATGAATAGAAAGGTCTTGCAAAGTAAAGACCTGTTGAATCTTTTCTTGAAGCTACAATTGCCCAAGCCTTGTTGATAGTTGAGTCATTGCAGTCATATGATGAGCCGCCGCCCATATATGTATCGTGAGATTCAGCCCAGAGAACTACCTTGTTGCCCTGACCGTGAGCGTAACCGCAGTAGCCTGAGTTTGAAGCTCCGCCAACCTGACCGTACTTGAGCGAGTTTCTGATATTATCGCCTGTTGAGTTGTCGGTTACGGACATCTTGCTGAGGTAATAGTTCTCAGCAGCTGTGCTGTCAATTCTGTTAAGAACCTCGCCGTAATAGTAAGGAGTAAAATTCTTTGTGCTCTTAGCATAGCTTGTTGCACCGTCAAGAACTACGTCCCAGAAATCACTTGCAAATGCAGGATCGTCTTTCGGGGTTTCAATGTGCTTTGCGGCGTCGAATCTGAAACCGTCAGCACCGTTGTCTATACATTCCTTGAGAAGGTTGAGAATCATATTCTGAACCTTTTTATCTCCTGTGTTAAGGTCGGGCATACCCATATTGCCCTGAGTAACGTCAAAACGACCGTCACTTGAGTGTACCCAGCTTGTGCTGATGTGCCAGTAAGAGGGGTCGGTGAGCATATCGGGATTCCAGAATGTTCCGACCTGAGGAGAAATATCTCCCATTACCTCTTCAACAGAGCCGATTTTCCAGCCCTGAATGTTACCCATATGGTTAGCTACGATATCAACAATAACCTTGATACCGTACTTTTCTGCTTCGTCGCACATAGATTTGAATTCAGCCTTTGTGCCGTACCAGGTGTAGCCGTTGTCGCAGATTGATTCGGTTACGGGCTGATAGCTTTTCCACCAGTTACCGTCATTACCGCCTATACCGTCGGGGATTCCGACATTACCGTAGGCTGTGCCCTCCCAGTAATAGTCCTTGGGCTGTGTTACGGGTGAGGTCTGCACAGCAGTATAGCCTGCCGCAGCAATCTGAGGAAGATACTTTTTGATGTTGTTGTACGACCAGTTCCAGCAGTGAAGAATAACGCCTTCCTGAACGTTATCAGGCTGCTCGAAGTCGATAGTAGACGAAGCTGCAACTTCACTACTGTTTGTCGTTACGGCTGAAAATCCGGTAACAGATGTTGACATTAACAGTACAGAAGCCAGCAACGAGCTGACAATTTTTTTACTCCATTTCATTTTTAATTTCTCCCACTTCTAAAATTTCGACAAGATTTAACTCTTGCTATACTTTTACTATTATATTATAATATATATGGAATTTCTTGTACTAAAATACTCATTAATGATACTATCCTATTTTATTTGAGGTTTTTATGAAAAAAATCATTGAAAATCTGAGCGAAGAAAAAACTGAATTCAAGGAATCGGATATGCCTTTCCGTTATTATCAATTTGACTATTCCGATGGCTTTTCGGGGTTTCAGTTTCACTGGCACGAGGAAATTGAAATACATTATGTTGTCAGCGGAAACGGAAGCTTTTTTATTGATGACACGGAATATAACGTCGGTAAGGGTGATATAATCTTCATTGCTCCTAGAATTATCCACAGCGGAAAATCCGATAACAACGACCTTGTTGACATCTGCTATATGGTTGACAACGACTACCTTATGTCAAAAAACAACGAGTACAACACCGATAAATTTTTTACAGAGCTGGTTAACACAAAGGTTGAGCTGCCCGTAATACACAGTCAGAACAAGGGCTATGAACAGCTCAGAACACCACTTCACCTGATAGATTCGTGCGTTGAAAGCCGAGGTCCGTTTTTTCAGCTTGAAATCAAGCGCAATTTATTTGACTTTTTTATTGAGCTGTACAAGAACAATTACCTTTCAATGTCGCCTCAGTCGTCAAACCACACAGAAACGAAAAGCATTATCAAGCAGTCAATCAGCTATATTCAGCAGAATGCTTCGGGCAAACTTACGGTTGACGAAATTGCTTCTCACGTAGGGCTTAGCTCAAGCTACTTTATGAAACTTTTTAAGGAAAGCACAAAAATGACCTGCGTTGAATACATAAAAATTCTTCGCCTGAACAACGCCGCAAATATGCTGAAAGAAACCGATGAAAGCATTTTGCAGATTGCCCACAGCTGCGGATTTTTTAATCTTTCACTTTTTAACAGAGAATTCAAAAGATACTTTTCTATCACGCCGAGTCTGTACAGAAAAAAATACAGAATGTCGGAAATTGAATTTATCACATTTTAGCACACAAAATTCCCCCGAAGCTTAATAACTTCGGGGGATAAATTTTTTACTCTTAAGTAATCAAAACGGATTTATAATCAACCGTTGTAATCAGACCATGTACCGTTTTCGTATATCTTGTTCATACCGCTGATTGTCAAATCGAGTGTTTTTTGGCTGTCGCTGCCATTATTGAAAATAATGAAGGTAGCGTCTGACGGAACTTCTACACGGTAAACATTGTTGCCAAGGCTTTCTGTGTCAACGCCCGGCCATGAAGTCATTTTGGCGTTGTCATCACTCCAGTAATAAGCCTTTACTGTGCTCCAGCCGTTTGTGTTCTTATAGTAGAGATAGTTGCCTGAAGGAGCAGTTGCAGGCTGTGTTGTTGTCGGCTGAGTTGTAGGAGTTTCGCCTCCGACGTATTCGCCGCAGTGTTGTGATGAATCTGTAAATTCTGCGAGGTAGCACTGAATTGCAGTAGCGTCCTTGATGTTGATAGCACCGTTTTTGTCTGTATCTGCTGCAATAGCACTGTTGCCCGTCAATACCTTATACTCACTGCTGTGATACTGAATTTCGGTAGCGTCACTGATTGTAATTACGCCGTCAAGGTTTACATCACCGACAAGCACCTTATCAGCAGGAGCTGTTGTTACAGGTACTGTTGTAGGAGCCGCTGTAGTCGGCTGAGCTGTTGTGGGCTGTGTTGTCGGAGCGGCTGTTGTTGAAGGAGTCTGTGTATACTCTTCCCAAGCGTGGTTAGCTCTCATAATCATTGTTTTTCCGTTGAGAGCCATACCTTCCTCGCCGTCGGCAGGATAACGGTTTGTTGTTGCGCTGCTGCTCTCGGTTAAGATTACATAGCCGTTTGAAAGCTCCTCGGGAACTTCAATAACGTAGTAGCCTGTTGCAGAATCCTTTGTCATCTGCACACCCGGCCATGCGCCGTTTCTGGTTGATGAGTCAACATAGATGTATGCGTATGCGCTTGACCAGTTGTATGACGAATTGTCAAAGTAAACCTTCTGAACAAGGCTCGGATCAACCTTTGTGTATGTATAGGTTTCAGCGTCGGACGTTGTTGTACCGTCGGAAGCCTTTACTGCTACGGTTGTCTTTGTGCCGTAAGCAAGACCTGAGCCGATTGTGATCGTCTGTCCGTCTGTAAAGCTCTGGTATGAACCGCCGTCAATTGAGTACTGACCGCTTGTTGCATTCTTATAGTTAAGTGTAAGTGTTAATGTATCTGTTTTGTAGCTCTGTGAGCCGGGATTTACGGAAGCAGAAGGACCTGCAGGCTTTGCGTTGTAAACAACAGCTACGCCTGTGCTGCCGATGTTACCGCTGATTTTGCCGTTTGCAACTGTGAATGTGTTGCCGGTAATCTGATCTGTGTAAGTACCTGATGCCATTTTGTGTGCAGTTACGCTTACTGATGTTGACGAGCCGCCGCAGTTTACAAGAACAACACCCTCTGTGCCACGCTCGTTATATGCGATTGAGCCTTCACTTGAGAGATACTCTGTCTTGCCGACAAAGTAATTCTTAAACCGGTTTACAGCCTTAACTTCAGCGTCGCCCCATGCAGTTACGCTTGCTGTACCAATCTGGTTTGAGTAGCTGCTCGGACGAGCGAGGTACATAGCGCAAGCCTGTGCTCTTGAGCCGACCATTGCCCATGTCTTTTTAAGAGTAGTATCGCTCTGACCTCTTGAAGAGCCGTTTGCGTATGTATCGTGCGATTCGTTCCAGAGAACAGACTTGTTGCCTGCTGCCTGTGAACCGTCATCAAGATAGAAATCGCTTCTCTTTGCGCCATTTGCATCTCCACTGTTAACTGAGTTACGAATTGAATTAGACGCAGAGCTTGTTGTAATGCTCATCATAGATGTGTAAGAGCTAAGCACTTTTGAAGCAACGCCTGTATCGCTATCGCCTGTCACCTTATCGAGAACTTCGCCGTAGTAGTAGGGAGTAATTCCTCTTGAGCTCTGCGCATAGCTTGTAGTAGCACCGAGAACGTTGGGCCAGAACTGGCTTGAACAGCCGCTGTCAACAGGAGTTTCAATGTGCTTTGCACCGTCAAAACGGAAACCGTCGGCACCTGCGTCAATTGCTTCCTTGAGGAAAGAAATTGCATAGTTCTGAATCTTTGTGTTTGAAGTATTGAGGTCGGGAAGTCCGCCCATACAATACTGTGTGATGTCATAACGTGAAGCATACCAGCTGTTGGTTTTAATATCGTGCCAGCAGGAGCTGTCGTTTCTGATGTCATCGGGAATTGTAGGTGAAAGCGTGTTGTCACCGTTGTTTGCAAGGTGGTTTAACACAGCGTCAACGATTACCTTAATGCCGTACTTGTGAGCCTCGTCGCACATAGCCTTGAACTCACTCTTTGTACCGCAGGCATTCTGGCTGTTGGTTTCAATGCTGAAATTTGAGGGCTGATAATAAACCCACCAGCTGCCCGACATCTGTCTGTTCTGTGTTGTTTCCTTGATTGTCTGGATAGGTGAAGTCTGAACAGCGCTAAAGCCCTGTTCTGCAATCTTCTGCATATTAGCCTTAATGCCTTTGTAGCTCCAGTTCCAGCACTGAAGAATCTGTCCGTCCTGTACATCATCTACAAGACCGTAATCTGCTCCCGTTTCTACGGAAGTAGCCTGTGCAGAAATCTCTGCATTTTCGGTTGTTCTTGCCTCAGCAACAAAGCCGGCTGCTGTAAGGCAAGAAAGCGTCATACATAATGCGAGTATAACGCTCATGATTTTTTTGCTCAATTGTTTCACTCCTAAATATAATTACCTCGGAACCGTCCTTAAAGTCCCGTAAAAAAGGGCAATCCGCATATAATTGCCCATTTCAAATTAATAATAACAAAATATTATTAATTATTCAACGCACTAACTGCACAAGAAAATAATTTTCTTTTTAGTAAATATGCCAAATTATGTATTATTTATGGTTTATCCTATACAAACTTATTGCAATATATACATATATCTTCAATAATCGACTGTGTTTTTGTTGTTTATATTATATTGTCGAAATCGCATAAATTTCCCATAAAAAAGCACTATTCCGCAATACTTTTTAACAGACTTATTTCATAAGCATATCCGTCTATGTCATTAGGAGTTTCAAGGAAAAACGGAAGATTTTTAAGAGCAGGGTGGTTTATTATTCTTTTGAAAGCGTCAAGTCCGATTGCACCCTCGCCTATTTTCTGATGTCTGTCCTTGTGACAGCCGAGATAATTCATACTGTCGTTGAGATGAACAGCCTTAAGCCTGTCAATTCCGATTATTTTGTCAAACTCATCAAGCACCTCGTCAAGGTGATTTACAATATCATAGCCTGCGTCAAAAACGTGACAGGTGTCGAGGCACACGCCGATTTTATCCTTATTTTCAACTCCGTCTATTATTGCCGACAGTTCCTCAAATTTACCGCCTATCTCACTGCCCTTACCTGCCATGGTTTCAAGCAGAACGGTTGTGTGCATTTCGGGGAACATCGCTTCATTTAGAGCGGAAATTATCTGCTCTGTCCCCTTTTCTGTACCCTGTCCCGTATGACTTCCGGGGTGAAAATTGTAGAGATTATCGGGGAGATATTCCATTCTGAGCAAATCATCTTTAAGCGTATTCAGCGCAAATTCTCTTGTTTCGGGCTTTGCCGAGCAGAGATTCATTGTGTAGGGAGCGTGAGCAAGAATCTGCGAAAAAGCGTTCTCACTCATAATCAGCTTTAAAGCGTCAACGTCAGCCTGCTCAATTTTGCGGGCAGAACCTCCCCTTGGATTGCGTGTAAAAAACTGAAACGTATTTGCACCGATTTCAAGAGCCTGATTTCCGATAGCCTCAAAACCGTTTGAAATTGAAAGATGGCAGCCTATATTCAGCATTTGATTTTCTCCTTTGCCATTATTCAGATTGAAAAATATCATTATATTATGTTTCTATTATGACTTGATCAACTTCGAAATATACTATAATGCAAATTACATTGATTTTCTTTTTTGTTCAAGAAGAGTATCATAGATAAAGTACATTTCACGACCTAATACATTTACAGTATCTTCATTATCCATTCCTGTATCAACTATTTCCATGGTTATCTCATCCTGAAAATCAGCAACTTTATCAACATCAAAAAATACTTTATCATCAATTTCATTTATATTAGTTACCATTTTGTATGCATAAGGAATTCGCTTTTCTAAAAAAATAAAATCTTTTTTCTGCAAAAAGAAAGTCATAGAATCACCCCTTATTTTACAAGCTCTGAGAATCCAGTATTTTTAAATCTTCACGTTCATACCTGTTGTGACCTTTAAGGCTCTTTTTGTATTTCCAGCACTTTATAGCCTGCTCCAAAGTCTTATCCTTATTGTCAGCAAAGAAATCCCTTATGTAAGTGTTGTATTCAAACTGCCTGTCAATCGCAGTTTTGTTCTTCTTTTTATCCTCAAGAATCTGATAATATGCGTCTATTGAATCACGATAGGTCTTTCCTGCGTTGCTTTTAAGCCATTTCTGAAACAAAACATTAAACGAAAAGCTCTTTCCGATATGCTCCTTATAAAAAGCCCTGTGCTTTTCGGAACACACAAAGTTGCTTTCTATCACCGTATCAAGGGTAATTTCGCCTACGGACGGTGTTTTTCTCTTAGTGTGCGTTGCCGTATAACGCTTTCCCGTATCCAGAAATTCGGCAATCCTATCGGTTAATTCAAGCTTTCCGCCTGTTGACTGCAAATTATGCTTTCTGCAAAAATCAACCAGTTCTTCCTTGAGATAGTAATACTCACGAAATGTTCTGCTGTCTAAATTTGTATTTAAATCAGGTCTTTCATTCATAACAATCACCTTGCTGTTTTCAAAATCGTCATCATTTATAACCTAAGTTATTGTTATATTTTAAACTACAATATAAAAAGTATAGTGCGAATACAGAACAAACACAAGTTTTTATTTTATAACCAAAATACGCCTCAACAACTGATTGAAATACTTTATTCAACGGATAATCATTTTCCGTCATTCATCAGCTTATCAAGAAACGCAAATGGAATTTGCATACAAGGCTTCCGTTTTTTGCACACGGCAGACTTATTTGGTACTTCACACGTCACGGCTTATTTTATCAGGAGATATAAAAACAGCACTCTCAAGCGAGGGTGCTGTTCTTCTTTGGCTATATTACGTTGCCATTTTTTCTCGGATAATTGCGAGGATTTTCTTTTCACGTCTGCTGACCTGCACCTGAGTCATATTCAGGATTTTTGCAGTCTGAGTCTGCGTTTTGCTCTGATAGTAGCGCAGTTTTATAATCTCCTTGTCACGGCTTTCAAGGTGCTCAATCGACTGTTCAAGGCTGAGCCTTTCCGAAATTTCGTACTGAATGTCGTCAACGGGCACGTCAAGCTGAGGATTGCCGTCCTCGTCATATTCAGCGGTGAGTGACAGAGGATTTCTTACGCAGTTGAGTGCGTCAACAATCTTTTCGGGCGAGGTGCCGAGCTTTTCTGCAAGCTGAGAAACGGTCAGCTCACAGCCGTTTTTCATCTTGCTTTCGTTGTTGATTTTCGCAATTGAAACGGCAAGCTCTTTCAGCTTTCGGCTGACCTTTACCGTTCCGCCGTCACGAAAAAGTCGCTTTATCTCACCCATTATTACGGGAAATGCGTAGGTTGAAAAGGCGCAGTTTCTGCTCTCGTCAAAGTTGTTGATTGCCTTTGCAAGTCCAAGACAGCCTGCCGAAAACAGTTCTTCATATTCAATTCCCTTGCCCGTAAAACGCTTGCAGCAGGCGTGGACAAGACCGAGATTGTTTTCAGCAATTTTGTTTTTATCGGTCATTTTCTGCACCGAAGGTCTTTTCAAGCGTGACGGTCGTGCCCTTGCCGGGCTCGGATTTTACCCTCACCTTGTCGCAAAAGCTCTGCATAACGGCAAAGCCTAGTCCTGCACGTTCCTCCTCGGGCGCAGTTGTGAAAAGCGGCTCCATTGCCTTTTCAACGTCGTCAATTCCGCAGCCCTTGTCACGTATTCTGATTGTCAGCCTGTTGTTATCGGTTATTCTGCCTTTTATGTAAATCGTGCCGCCGCTCTTTCGGTAGCCGTGAACAATGCAGTTTGTCACAGCCTCGGAAACAGCGGTTTTTATGTCACTGAGTTCATTCACCGTCGGGTCAAGATTCATTACAAACGCCGCAACAATGCTCCTTGCAAGCGACTCGTTACAGCTTTTTGACGGAAAACTGACGTTCATTTCATTTACAATATTCATCTTAACACCCCCAACGCTTCAAGTCCCGACATTGCAAAAATTCTGTAGAGCCTGTCGGGCACGTTTACCACCCGCAATGCTCCGCCGATTAACTTCATCTGCCTGTATCGGCCCATAACAAGTCCGACTCCCGACGAATCCATAAACGACACCGCCGAAAAGTCGAGGTTAAGCAGTTTTGGTTTGATCGACTGCGCCGCACCGTCAATGCGTGCTCGGATTTTGGCGGCTGAATCGTGGTCGATTTCACCGTCTATGTACGCAGTCAGAATATTATTTTTGTATTCCGTTCTTAACATTTTATCCTTCCTTTAGTCGAGTATTTTTTGAATTGTTCAGCAGGCATTATATAACGGACTAAAAAACTCCATACTTATAATAATTAGTATGGAGTGAAAAAATTGTTTTATTCTGTTGTTTGAAAATATTTTCTTTATTTTACCTTATCCAGAATATACGGGCGGATTTCTCCTGCAAGGTAAAGCGAGCCGCAGATTAATACTGCTCCGCCGTTTTTCTTTGCATCTTCAAATGCGCTGTCAAACGCTTTTTCGGCACTGTCAAATGACGTTACGTTTTTAAAATATCCCTTGCACTTTTGCGCAAGTTCCACTGATGAAATCGTCCTTGGATTGTCAACCGGAACGGTGTACACGCTTTCAAAAATTCCGTCAAGCAGTTTTATCGAGCTGTCAATGTCCTTGTCGGCTAACATACCCATAACACAGGTGATTTTTTCGCCGTCAAGGAAATTGCTGACTGCATTCTTCAGTGCCTCAATGCCGTTCGGATTGTGCGCACCGTCCAGAATTACAATGGGATTTTTGCTTAAAAGCTCAAATCTTGCAGGATTTACTGCCTTTGCAAAACCGATTGAAATATCTTCGTCGGTAATTTCGAGAAGTTCTCTCCGCCTTACGCTTTCAATTGCGGCAAGCGCAGTTTTTGCGTTTTCAAGCTGATGCTTTCCTGCAAGATTAAGGTGAATTTTCCTGCTGCTGTATTCAAAAACACTGCCCTCAAGCGTTTCGCTGATTACATTTATTTTAATGCAGTCGCTTTTTATGAGCGGAACATTCAGCTTTTGCGTTGTCTGCTCTATTACGCTCATAGCATTTTCGGTCTGCTTTGACGTTACGGCAAGAGAGCCTGACTTGATTATTCCGCACTTCTGCTCCGCAATTTTTTCAATTGTATCGCCCAGAACAGCGGTGTGGTCAAGTCCGATTGTCGTGATAACGGAGCAAAGCGGAGGATTAATCACATTCGTGCAGTCGAGAAGTCCGCCCATTCCCGTTTCGAGCACGACAACGTCGCAGTTTTCGTTTGCGTGAATGTAAAATTCAATCGCATTTACGTACTCAAATTCGGTGATTATTATGCCCTCGCTCTGTAATTTTTCAATAAGCGGGAATGTTTCTTCAACTGCGTTTGCAAGCGTTTCCTTGCTTATCATCTTATTGTTAATCTGTATTCTCTCACGAAAATCGGTGATATACGGCGAAATGAAAAGACCTGTTTTGTAACCTGACGCAACAAGGACGGAGGATAGCATTGCACAAGTTGAACCTTTGCCGTTTGTTCCTGCAACGTGGATATATTTCAGCTTATCCTGCGGATTGCCCATTCGGTCAAGCAGGGTTAAAATTCTGTCAAGTCCCGGACGCGCACCGAAGCTTAACAGCGAATGTATTTTTTTAAGCGCATTTTCGTAGGTCATTACAACAGCTCCCTGTAGATTTCGTTCTTCTTAAAGCCCGTAATTGCCGCCGCCTGTTTTGCCGCATCTGTGGGCTTTTCGCCGTTTTCTATCAGCTTTTTTGCCGTTTCAACTGCGTATTCAAGCGTAAGCTCCTGTTCGTCGGTTGCTTTCGGTGCACCCTCAAGCACAAGCACAAATTCGCCCTTTAAACTGCCGTCAGCGTAATTTTCTGCGGCGTATTTTGTAGTTGTGCGGATAACCTCCTCGTGCAGCTTTGTAAGCTCACGCACGATTGACAGTCTTCGTTCACCAAAGCTTGCATACAAGTCACGCAAGGTCTGCGGCAGTTTATGCGGCGCTTCGTAGAAAATCATCGTCCTACGCTCGTTTTTCAGGCTCTGCAAATGCTCGTTTCTGCTCTTTTTATTAACGCTCAAAAAGCCCTCAAACGTGAATCTGCCCGTTTCAAGCCCCGAAACTGCAAGGGCGGAAATAACGGCACTCGGTCCGGGAATTACAACGGTTCTGATTCCACGTTCCTCGCAAAGCTTTATTAAATCTTCACCCGGGTCGGAAATGCACGGCATTCCTGCGTCGGTAACGATTGCGCAGTTTTCGCCCTGTTCGATTCTGTTGCAGATAATCTCGCCACGCTCACGCTTATTATGTTCAAAATAGCTCACCATAGGCTTTTTTATACCAAAATGGTTTAAGAGCTTAAGCGTAACTCTCGTGTCCTCTGCGGCGATAAAGTCAACGCTTTCAAGTGTCTGCACCGCTCTGGGTGATAAATCGGAAAGGTTGCCTATCGGCGTCCCCGTAACGTATAAAATTCCACTCATAGTATCACTTCAATTCTTCAAAAGGCGTTTTGTAACAGCCGTAAATTTTCATCATTTCTTCGGAAAAATCTCCGTTTTCATTCTCAATAAAGAGAGTCGGAAGGACATTTAGAAATCCCCTTTTTCCCCCTCGCCTGCCCTCAAGCAAAAAGAGTTTTGGCGCTTTGCCGATTCTCTGCTGAACAAGGCGCAGGATTTTCGGCTCGATTGAGAATTTGCGCATTGACTCCATAACGTCTGCAAGGCGTTCGGGGCGCTGGCAGATGCAAAAGCTTCCGCCGAACTGCAAAAGCCTTGATGCTGTAAAGCAGATATCGTCAAGCGTACATTCGGTTTCGTGACGTGCAATCTGCTTTGCACTTTCGGGATTTGTAATTCCTCCGCCGCCGATTTTGTAGGGCGGGTTGCAGACAACAAGGTCGTAGCACCCGAAAGGAAGTTTGCCCTTAAGCTCCTTTAAATCGGCATTCACTATATTTATTTTATCGCCGAGGTTATTGTGCATAACGCTTTTCTGCGCAAGGGCGCAGGCGTCGCTTTGAATTTCAACGGCGTCAATTTCAAGATTTTTATTGTGTCTTAACCACAAAAGCGGAATTGTACAACAGCCTGTTCCAAGCTCTGCACACTTTTTTCTGCCCTTTGGCAGTGAAAAATCTGCAAGCAGAATCGTATCGGTTGAAAAGTGGTAGCTGTCGGACACATATATTTCAATTCCGTTCCCGAGAGGTTCAAGGTGAATGTTTTGCATAGACGGTTCCTTTCGTCTGTATACTGATTTTTACAGAGAAAAACGGCAAGGTAATTCCTTGCCGTTTGAATTTCAGATAAGCTATTACTCAGCCTGAGGAGCACCTACCGGGCAAACATCAGCACAAGAACCGCAATCTGCGCATGCATCAGCGTCGATAACGTACTTGCCGTCACCCTCTGAAATAGCAGAACACGGACAAGCGTCTGCACAAGCACCGCATGCGATGCAATCATCACTAATTACATATGCCATAGGGAGAACACCTCCTTAAAAGATTTCAAGTATATTGTAACACAAAATTCATAAAATGCAATTGTTTTGGGAATATTTTTAAGAATTTTACAAATAATATAAAATTTATTGACGAATAATGTCGCTGATTTTAGAACTATTCAAGACCTTTAAGCTCTTCAAGCTCCTTCTTGTTTACCTTGATATAGCCGTCCTTTACAAGCTTGCACTGCTTTACGGTAAAGGTTTTGGGTGCAACATCGTCGGGGGTATTGTTGAGCTTTACCTTTAAGGTTCTTGCAATCAGGTTATTTTCAACAACAAGTCCTCTGCCCTCGGGAGTGTTGACAATTGCGCCGACCTTGGGCGTTCTTTTAAGCAAGTCGGTGTATGCCTCCTGCTCGTATTTAAGACAACACATAAGTCTGCCGCACGTTCCCGAAATCTTGACGGGAGAGAGCGACAAGCCCTGCTCCTTAGCCATTTTGATTGAAACCGGCTGAAATTCGCCCATATAGCTTGCACAGCAAAACG
This sequence comes from Clostridiales bacterium, assembly GCA_019415925.1. Lineage (GTDB taxonomy): Bacteria > Bacillota > Clostridia > Oscillospirales > Acutalibacteraceae > Ruminococcoides. The sequence continues at coordinate 16,926 of DXYG01000012.1, read as the reverse complement.
GCTTTCCGCAGATGCCGAGTCCGCCGAGCATTTTCGCTTCATCTCTTACGCCAATCTGGCGAAGCTCGATTCTTGTTCTGAAAACAGACGCCAAGTCCTTGACAAGCGCACGGAAGTCAACACGTCCGTCAGCCGTAAAGTAGAACAGAATTTTGCTGTTGTCAAAGGTGTATTCTACGTTTACGAGCTTCATTTCAAGCTTGTGATTTGCAATCTTCTGCTCGCAGATTTTGTACGCTTCTTTTTCCTTGAGCTTGTTTTCCGCAAGGTGATTAAGGTCGTCTTCATTTGCAATTCTTATAAGCGGTTTGAGCGGATGAGCAAGCTCCGATTCATCAATCGTCTTGTTCGGAGTGGCAACCTCGCCGCATTCAAGTCCTCTTGCGGTTTCAACGATTACCATATCTCCCTTGTTAAGCTTATTGTCAAGCGGGTCAAAGTAGTACACTTTGCCGACTTCTTTAAATCTTACTCCGATTACCTCTGCCATGAAATCCTCCTGTATTCTCCGCACAACCACGTTGTGAGAAGGTTTATGTTAATGTTCTGTTTTATTTTTATTGCCGAGTTGTCTGTCAGTTCAATCATTTCTATGATTTTTCCCTTTGTAAAGCGTGAGGCAAGCTCTTTGCCGAGCTTTTCGTTAAACACAGCCTTTGTGCCGACCGAAATTGCAAGACCGTCACGCAGAATCATACGCACGGTGCTTAGAGTTTCGTCGGCGTTTTCCTTGTCGGCAAGCACATTCAGCGCAAGCAGTAAATCGTATTCACGTGAGGAGATTATTCCCTTTACGATTTTTTCTGCATATTCAAGCGGCTTTTCGCCAATTTTGACGTCGTTTTTCAGCCTTACTACCGTACAGCGTGAAAGTATCGTAACAAGCAGCTTTTGCGCACTTTCGCAAAGCAGAATAAAATACACATTCTGCGGCGGCTCTTCAAGGAGCTTTAAAAATGAATTCTGCGCAATAGCGGTCAGTCTGTTGTCGGCGTCTTCAAAGATGTACACCTTTGCATCTGCCTCGTTCGGCCGGATATATGCGTCCTTAATAATGCTTCGCATCTGCTCAATTGAATAGGTCTTTGACTTTTTCTCGGGATATGCGTAGCTTATATCGGCGTGTGCTTTTATTTCAGCCTTATGGCACTGCTCGCACACCTTGCAGGGCTTATTATTGCCGGTACAGACAACGTACATCGAAAGAAATTTTGCCGCTTCAAGCGCCGCTTCCCTGTTCTTGCTTTCGATTACAATTGCGTGAGGTATTCTGCCGTGATTATCAAGCGCAGAGAGAACGTCTTTTACACTCTCGTCAAAATCAAATCCGCTGAAATTCATAGCACACCTCCTGCAAATAGTCATTATATCATTAAATTTAATATTTTTCCATATTTATTTTATGGCAACGGTATTTGTAACGATTTCACCCTTATCGGTTATGTCAATATAGCCGTAGCTTGCCATATAGCCGCTGCACGAGCCGGGATTCATAACATAAAGACCGTCCTCGTAGTAGGTCATTGCATTATGCGTATGACCGAAAAGCAGAATGTCTGCCTTTTCTTCCCTTGCGGCGCACATAATATTGTAAAGTCCGACCTTTGCGTTGTAAAGGTGTCCGTGAGTAATAAAAATCCTTTTGCCGCAAACGCTTATAATTTCCTTTGAAGGCAGACTGCTGCACCAGTCGCAGTTGCCCCTTACTCCGATAATCATCTTATCCTTTATCGTGTCCTTTAAATACTGCACCTGCTCGTCGCCGTCGCCGCAATGGACGATTATCTCGGCGCTCGGCTGTGCGTTGACAGCTTTCATAAGTGTTCTCATATCTCCGTGAGTGTCGGAAACAACTAAAATACGCATTTGCAAAACTCCGTTCTAAAAATGTATTCAAAGCATAGAATATAGCGAGGTGTTTATATGAAAGAAAAAAACTTGGATAAACTGATTTCAAATCTCTCAAAGCAGCTCGGTGTTTCAGAGAATCAGATAAAAAATGCGGCTAAAACAGGCGATGTAAACGATATGCTTAAAAATGCCGACTCAAATCAGACGGATAAAATAAAATCCGTCCTCAACGACCCCGAAAAGACAAAGGAAATTCTGAACAGTCCGCAGGCGCAGGCGCTAATCAAACTGCTCGGCGGCAACGATAATAAATAATCAGACAATAGGGAAAGGGTGTGAAAAATCAAAATGTCGGAAATACAAGATAAAATCAATCAGATTTTAAGCAATCCCGAAGCACTCAGGCAGGTGCAGAGTCTTGGCGAGCAGTTAGGTCTTGCAAACGCAAATCCCGAACCGCCAAAGCCGAAACCAAAGCCTTTTCAGCCTGAAATTCCGGGTGATGATATATTACGAACGGTCACACGCCTTGCGCCAGTTATGAACTCGGTAAAGCGTGACGACGACACCACAAGGCTTTTGAATTCACTTCGTCCGTTTTTAAGTCGTGAAAAGCAGGAAAAGCTTGACCGAGCCGAAAAGATGATTAAATTCATCAGGATAATTCCGCTTTTAAAGGACAACGGATTGTTTTAAAATTAACAATTGACAATGTACAATTGACAATTATGGTCGAATGGATAGGTTGGAATAATTCAAAAGTTTTGTTCCCGAATTCATTTATATGCGGCGTTGCCGAAGAGATTGTATTATTGTATCGGCGAACTATGTTCGCCATATATTTCATAAATTGCATTGCAATTTATGAAAAGGGACGTCAGGGATGCCGTCCCCTACGAAATTAAATACAAACGTTTCCTCTATATCCGTAGGGGACGGGTTCCTACACGTCCCGAAACGTTACCTATATATCAATATCGGTTCAACTAACAAACCTTTCCAAACAACACGCACTATTATAAATTCGGAAATTTGCGTGTCGAGGCTCTCGACCGACCCTCAATTGTTAATTTTTAATTGAAATGGGGTGAAAATATGCCGAGCTTTGAAGAAGAAGCCTTTGCAAGGGCGCAGCAGATGAACAAACGTCAGCCGTTTTACAGCAATAATCAGCAAAATCAGAAGTCAGTTCCGAAACAGGAACAGCCGCCGAAAAAGGAACAAAAGCCTGCTGTTGAAAAAACGCCCGAGCAGAAAATGCAGAACAACCGCAATAACAACAGTCTGCTCGATATGCTGTTCAAGAACAAGGAACAAAGCCTGATTTTACTTCTGCTTGTCCTGCTTATGGACGAAAACGCAGACCCTACGTTACTGCTTGCCCTCGTCTATCTGCTTATCTGATTTGTCCGTTACCTCTGATTATGAACTTACTGCTTGTAAGCTCATTAAGTCCCATAGGACCTCTTGCGTGGAGCTTCTGCGTTGAAATACCGATTTCTGCTCCGAGTCCGAACTCTCCGCCGTCGGTAAAGCGTGTTGAAGCGTTTACATAAACAGCCGCAGAATCAACGCAGGAAGTAAATCTATTTGCACTCTCGTAGTCGCTTGTGATTATGCTTTCGCTGTGGCCTGTGCTGTACTTTGCAATGTGAGCAAGTGCGTCGTCAAGGCTGTCGACAACCTTTACAGCAAGAATGTAATCGAGAAACTCGATTGCATAGTCGTTTTCGGTTGCAGGAACAACGCTTTCACCAAGGATTGCTCTTGTTCTCTCACAACCTCTGATTTCAACATTCATTTTATCAAGCTCTGCCTTGATTTCGGGCAGGGCTTTTTCGGCAATGTCCTTGTGCACAAGCACAGTTTCAATTGCGTTGCAGACTGAAGGACGTGAGGTTTTTGCATTGAAAATGATGTTCTTAGCCATATCAACGTCTGCGCTTTTGTCAACGTAAACGTGGCAGTTGCCTACGCCCGTTTCAATGACGGGCACCTTTGCGTTCTCGACAACGCTTCTGATAAGTCCTGCACCGCCCCTGGGAATGAGCACGTCAAGATATTCTGAAAGCTGCATAAGCTCGGTTGCACTCTGACGTGTCGTGTCCTCAACGAGTGAAACGCAGTCACGGGGCAAGCCTACACCCTCAATTGCGTCACGCATAATCTCGGCGATTGCCTTGTTGGAGTTTATTGCCTCCTTGCCGCCACGCAGAATTACCGCACTTCCTGCCTTAAGGCAAAGCGCCGCCGCATCTGAGGTTACGTTCGGACGAGCCTCAAAGATGATTCCGATAACGCCCATAGGAACGGTGATTTTTTCAATCTGCAAGCCGTTTTTGAGCGTTCTGCCGTCGAGTACTCTACCGACAGGGTCTGCAAGAGAAGCAACCTCGCTTACACCGACAGCCATACCGTTAATTCTTTCCTCAGTCAGCTTTAATCGGTCAAGCAGCGACTTTGTAAGTCCTGCTTTTTTGCCGTTTTCTATATCAATATCGTTTGCTTTTATAATTTTATCGGCATTTTCACGCAGAGCCTTTGCAATTGCGTTTAGTGCCTCGTCCTTTTTTGAGCCTGCGGTCATAAGAAAGCGTGAGGCTTTCTTTGCCTTTGCGCCCATAATTTCAAGCTGAGTCATAGTGATTCTCCTTTACTGCCTTGCAAGGAACACTGTTCCTACGTTGTTGCCGTCAAAAATTTCATAGAGATTTTCGGGATTTGAGCCGTTGATAACGTGCACCTCAACTCCACGCTTTGTTGCATAATCAGCCGCCTGAAGCTTTGTTATCATACCGCCTGTACCACGGTTTGAGCCTGTTCCTGCCGCCATTGACAGGATTTCCTGATTTATTTTATCGACAACCTCAATCTTTACCGCATTTGGATTTGTGCGTGGATTTGAGTCGTACAAGCCGTCAATATCGGTAAGAATAATCAGCCTGTCTGCTCCCACAAGTCCGGCAACGATTGCCGAAAGCATATCGTTATCACCGAAGTTATTGCCCTCAAGCTCATCAATAGCCACCGTATCGTTTTCGTTGATTACGGGAATAATGTTCATTTTCAGAAGCTCGTCAATTGTGTTGATTACGTTCTGACGTTTCTGGTCGGTTTCAACAGCATAGCGTGTGAGCAGAATCTGCGCCACAGAGTGGTTGTACTCGCCAAACAGCTTGTCGTACATAAACATCAGCTCGCACTGACCGATAGCCGCAAGAGCCTGCTTTTTCTTTGTTTCGCTTGGACGGGATTCAAGTCCTGTTTTTCCCATTCCGACGCCGATTGCGCCCGAGGAAACGAGCATAATCTGCTCTCCCCTGTTCTGCAAGTCCGACATAACCTTGCAAAGGCTCTCGATTCTGCGGTAATTTATCTTTCCGTTTTCGTATGTAAGGGTTGATGTGCCGACCTTTACAACCGTACGTTTGTTTTCCATTTCAGACACCTGTTTCTGTTTTGCATTATTAATATATTATATCACATCGCACCTTGTAATTACAACACTTTAATTTAATATTGTGGTAAAACTTGTGTGAATATGAAAAATACCACAACAATATAAAAGAGATGCTCGGTTTACGAACATCTCTTTTGTTATTTATGTAGTTTTGTATTAATTACTCTTTGTCAGCAGGAATATCGCTTGTGCAATGAGGGCATTTTGTTGCCTTGATGTCAATTTCACTTAAGCAATAAGGACATTTTTTAGTAGTAGGCTTTGGCTCTTCCTTCGGCTTTCTGCCGATTGACATAACCTTGTTTACAAGCTTTACAATGAGGAAAATTATGAACGCCATAATCAGGAAATTGATGATAGCTGTTATGAATTTTCCGTAGCCGATTGTTGCACCGTTGATTGTGAATGAAAGCTGGTCAAAGTTCATTCCGCCGAAAATACCGAGAATCGGCGAGATGATGTCGCTTGTCAGTGAAGTAACGATTGCCTGAAATGCTGCGCCGATGATTACGCCGACAGCAAGGTCAAGCACGTTGCCGCGCATTATGAATTCCTTGAATTCAGAGAAAAACTTTTTCATTTTTTGAACCCCTTTTTGTTATCAACTACTATATTCGTAGGGAACAACCCCTGTGTTGTTCCTATATAAGTCAGATGAACGTCAGTCAGGAACGACACAGGGGTCGTTCCCTACTTTTGTTAAGTATACGGCATTATCAGCAATTACGTGTGTATAAAAACCGTTTATTGTAAAACCGCTTTATGGAAAACCTTTTTGCCCTTTTTGATGATTACATATCCCTTTTCAAAGGCTGAAACGGGAATACCGGCGTAAACATCGGTTACCTTTTCATCATCAAGCGAAATACCACCCTGCTGAATAAGACGTCTGCCCTCTCCGTTTGACGGAATGAGTGAGCATTTTTTGAGCAAATCGAGGATTGCGATTGCGCCGTCTGCAAAGTCAGCCTCAGAAAGCTCGGTTGACGGCATATTGTCTGTATCGGTCTTACTGCCGAAGAGTGCTCTTGCCGCTTCCTGCGCCTTGTCAGCCTCCTCCTTGCCGTGAACAAGCTCTGTAAGCTCGTAAGCGAGGACTTCCTTTGCCTTGTTTATCTCACTACCCTCGAGCTTTGCAAGCTCGTCAATCTGCTCAAGAGGCAGGAATGTAAGCATTTTAAGGCACTTTACAACGTCGCCGTCGTCCACGTTTCTCCAGTACTGGTAGAAATCGTAGGGGCTTGTCTTTTCGGGTGAAAGCCATACTGCGCCCGACTGAGTTTTGCCCATCTTCTTGCCCTCGGAATTGAGGAGAAGATTGATTGTCATAGCGTATGCGTCCTTGCCGAGCTTACGTCTGATAAGCTCAGTACCGCCGAGCATATTGCTCCACTGGTCGTCACCGCCGAACTGCATATTACAGCCGTATCTCTGATAGAGAGCGTAGAAATCGTATGACTGCATAATCATATAGTTAAACTCAAGGAAACTGAGTCCCTTTTCCATTCTCTGCTTGTAGCACTCGGCAGTCAACATTCTGTTTACGCTGAAATGTGCGCCTACGTCACGCAAAACGTCAACGTAGTTGAGGTCAAGCAGCCAGTCTGCATTATTTACAAGCAGAGCCTTATCGTCGGAAAAGTCGATAAAACGGCTCATCTGCTTTTTAAAGCACTCAACATTGTGCTCGATTGTTTCCTTTGTCATCATCTGGCGCATATCTGTTCTGCCCGAGGGGTCGCCTATCATTGCAGTACCGCCGCCGATGAGTGCAATCGGCTTGTTACCTGCCATCTGGAGTCTTTTCATAAGGCAGAGCGCCATAAAGTGACCAACGTGCAGGCTGTCTGCCGTTGGGTCAAAGCCGATATAAAATACAGCTTTACCGCTGTTTACAAGCTCTCTGATTTCCTCCTCGTCGGTTACCTGAGCAATAAGTCCTCTTGCAACGAGTTCTTCATATACTCCCATTTTCAACAAATCCTTTCATTTTCTGATGATAATAGTATATTATTAAATTAGGTCAAGGTCAAGTAAAATATATTCACGTTGTACGCTGTTACTTTTTGTTTTTACGCCTGTATTTTGCGTACTTGTCCTTGCCGTTTTTCTTTTTGCCGTTATTTTTGGTGCTGTCTTTTCTGTAGCCGCCTGCGGTTTGTCCTGCAAGCGGAGTTACAAGGCACTTTTTATCGTTGCCGATTAAATCCCTGCGGCCTGCTTTTATCAGAGCCTTGATTACAAGCGGCTTGTTTTCGGGAATGAAATACTGCAAAAGCGCCCTCTGCATTGCTTTTTCGCTTTCCGACTTCGGAACATAAACCTCTTTAAGCGTGTAAGGGTCAAGCCCGGTGTAGAACATAGCCGTTGAAATTGTGCCGGGTGTGGGGTAAAAATCCTGAACCTGCTTTGGGTGGATTCCCTCACGCTTGCAGAAAAGAGCAAGCTCAACTGCGTCTTTCAGCGTTGAGCCGGGATGCGAGCTCATAAGATACGGCACGACGTACTGGTCCTTGTTCGCCTTGTCGGTGAGTGAATAAAACCTGTCGCAGAATTTTTTGTACGTTTCAATGTGCGGTTTGCCCATTCTGTCAAGCACCGCCGCTGAACAATGTTCAGGCGCAACTCGGAGCTGACCGCTTATATGGTACTTTACAAGCTCTCTGAAAAACTCGTCGCTTTCGTCCTCAATAAGATAATCAAAACGGATTCCGCTGCGGATAAACACCTTTTTTATGCCGTCAAGGTTACGGAGCTTTCGCAGAATGTCGAGATATTCTGTGTGCGACACCTGCATATTCGGGCAGGGTTTAGGTGCAAGACAACGTCTTTCCTTGCAAAGTCCGTACTTTTTCTGCTTTTCGCAGGACGGAAGTCTGAAATTTGCCGTAGGACCGCCTACGTCGCTTATATATCCCTTGAACCTCGGATTGTCAATAAAGCTTTTCGCTTCGTCAATAATGCTCTGCTCGCTTCTTACCGTTACGGCACGTCCCTGATGAAACGCAAGTGAGCAGAAGTTGCACGCACCGAAACAGCCTCGGTTGTGGGTGATTGAGAACTGCACCTCCTCAATTCCCGGGACACCGCCGAGCTTTTCGTAGCAAGGCGGATACCAACGCTCATATGGCAGTGAATAGATATAGTCAAGCTGTTTTGTATCAAGCGGCGGCATCGGCGGATTCTGAACAAGAATAAAATCGCCGTGACGCTGAATCAGCGTTTTGCCACGTACTGCGTCGGCTTCTTCAAGCTCTTTTCGGGCGGCTGTTGCGTAGTCACGCTTATTTTCCTTTACTCGCTCGTAGCTTGGCAGTTCAACAACCGACTTCGGAACGTAGTCCTGAGTTCGTATTTTATAGCAAATTCCACGTATGTCGTAAAGCGACTCAACAGAAAATCCGTCGGCAAGGCGTTTTGCAATTTCAATTGTCTGGAGTTCGCCCATTCCGTAGGAAATTATGTCAGCCTTGCTGTCAAAAAGCACCGACGGCATAACCTCGTCACGCCAGTAATCGTAGTGTGCAAATCTTCGCAGAGAGGCTTCAAGTCCACCGATTATAATTATGGAATCGGGATAAAGTCTGCGCAAAATATTTGAATAAACTGTAACGGCTCTGTCGGGACGTTTTCCGTTTTTGCCGCCTGCGGTATAGGCGTCGTCACTGCGCTTGCGCTTTGCAACGGTGTAGTGAGCAACCATACTGTCGATATTTCCTGCCGAAACGAAAAAGCCGAGCCTTGGCTTGCCGAACTGCGTAAAATCGGAGTCGCTTTTCCAGTCCGGCTGGGAGAGAAAAGCAACCCTGTAGCCGCAGTCCTCTAAAAGTCTGGTAATAATGGCGGCACCGAAGGACGGGTGGTCAACGTAGCTGTCACCCGAAACATAGACAAAGTCAACGTAATCCCAGCCGAGCTTTTTAACCTCGTCTGCGTTCATCGGTAAAAATGCCATTAATAATCTCCTTGTCAATTACTATAATTCAGAATTAAAAATCAATCTTCTCTGTTTTGCAAAGTGTTTCTTCTTTCGAGCCACTCGTTGTACGTCATCAGCACCTCACGGGGCTTTGAGCCCTGATGAGGTCCGACTACGCCGAGCTGTTCCATATCGTCAATCATTCGTCCTGCCCTTGCGTAGCCTACCTTGAGTCTGCGCTGAATAAGCGAAGTGGAAGCCTGTCCCGCCTCAATTACGCACTTGATAGCCTCGTCCATTTTTGAGTCAACGTCAAGTCCGTCGTCATCCGACGAGCTGTCGCTCTGCTTTTTGCCTGTGGCAATCTCCTCGGCGGCAATACGCTTGATTTTTTCTTCAATATCGGCGTTGTACTGCGCCGAGTAGGATTTCTTTATGTAGTTCGTTACGCCCTCAATCTCTTCGTCGGAAGCATAACAGCCCTGAACTCGCATAGGCTTGGGTGCGCCTACGGGTGCAAAGAGCATATCGCCCTTACCGATAAGCTTTTCACCGCCGCCTGTATCGAGGATTGTTCTTGAGTCCATATTCGAGCTTACTTTAAGCGAAATACGGCTCGGCACGTTTGCCTTGATAAGTCCCGTAATTACGTTTACGGTAGGTCGCTGAGTCGCAAGGATAAGGTGCATACCTGCCGCACGTGCCATCTGTGCCAGTCGGCAGATTGAGTCCTCAACCTCACTCGGAGCCGCCATCATAAGGTCGGCAAGCTCGTCAATTGCGATTACAACTCTGCTCATTTTTTCCTTTGCAACAGGCAGTCCGTTAATTTCAAGAACAGGCTGCTGCATTTCACCGTTTTCGTCTTCAACAGGCGGATTTTTTGAAATATAGTCAAGATTTTTTTCTATCAAAGAATTATAAGAATCAATGTCCTTGCAGTCGTACTCCGAGAAAATCTTGTATCTCTGGAGCATTTCGTTTACTGCCCACGCAAGTGCGCCTGCGGCTTTCTTAGCGTCAGAAACTACGGGAACAAGCAGGTGCGGAATGCCCTTGTACTTTGAAAATTCAACCATCTTCGGGTCGATAAGCAAAAGCTTTACTTCGTCGGGCGTTGCCTTGAAAAGTATGCTCATCAGAATTGAGTTTACGCACACCGACTTACCCGAACCGGTAGTACCTGCAATAAGCAGGTGAGGCATTTTTGCAAGGTCGGTAACTACGATTTCACCCGAAATATCTCGTCCTAAAACCGTGGTAAGCTTGCTCTTTGCATTTCTGAATTTATCGGAGTCGATAAGCTCACGCATTGAAACCATACTTACAACCTTGTTCGGAACTTCAATTCCGACAGCGGCTTTTCCGGGAATCGGTGCTTCAATTCGCACGCCGTTTGCGGCAAGGTTAAGCGCAATATCGTCGGAAAGATTTGTGATTTTGCTGATTTTTACACCCGGAGCAGGCTGAAGCTCGTAACGTGTAACCGAGGGACCTCGGCAGATATTAGTTATTGTTGCATTTACGCCAAAGCTATGGAGTGTATCGATAAGCTTTTTGGAGTTGTTCTGAAGCTCCTCCATTGCGTTCCTGTCGTTATTGTTTGTGTTGGGCTTTAAAAGCTGAACGGGCGGATAGTGGTAAATCTTTTCTTCTTTTACTTCTTTTGAAGAATTATCAAGCTTGTAGCCGACATTGTCAAATTCAGAATTTTCTTCTGTCTTACTGTTCTTTGCTTTTCTTTCATTTTCAATGGGTACGGTTTCGGGGTCTGCCTGTTTTGCACCGTCCGTCATATGATTTGAGGCTTTTTCCTGCGAAATATCCTCTGCAATATCGGCAACCGTTGTATCTGCATCCTCACCGAGAGGCTTGCTTGCACGGTTGATAATATTTATCAAGTCCTCTGACAAGTCCTTATCAACGGCATTCTGCTCGTTTGTTTCAACATAGTCAATGTCGATTCCGCTTTTTCCTTTGTGTTTATCCTTTTTCTTCTTTGCCTTGGGGTCGTCAAGAGGAATGTCAATGCCGTCCGAAACGTGAGTATCGGCAATATACATAGGCACTTCGCTGCTATTGGTCTGCTGGTTTTCACGCTCAGCCTCTCTGCGAGCCTTTCTCTCACGTGCGTGCTTTTCACCCACTTCACGGACATGGCTTACCGTTCTTGACGCCGCAGCCGCCATATCCTTTACGGAAATATTTGCTATGATAAACACAAGCATAACGGTTGCAACAATACACACGCAGAGTGCCGCAGCCTCGCCGCAAAGCAGAGTAATCGGATAGCCGAGAATTCCGCCCATAAGTCCGCATCCGAAGGTCATATAGACGCTTGTATCGGCTGACTGAATATACAGCTTGCCAAGACAGGCAAAGAAATTCACGTTGTTGAATTCTGCGCCGCCGACAATATAAATGAGCGCACCGACAAGAAATATAATAAACGTGCTGATTATTATTTTAGCCTTAAAATGAGCGACCTGCTTTTCCTTTTCAGTCATAAGGCAGAGGTAAATCATCAGAATCGGAATAAGAAATATTCCGAAACCGAACACACCGAAGAAAAAGCTTCTTACGGCTGTCCACACATTTTCGCCCTTAATAATTATCATCAAAGCGAAAATTACTGCTATTGCACCGTAGATAATCGCCCTTACTCTGGGGCTTAAACCTGTATGTACGGCAGTTTCAGGCTTCTTTGCTCTGCTCCTGCCCTTTTGCGTTTTGGCAGGAGTTTTTGACTTTTTGCTTGCTGTCTGCTTTTTTGCCGACAATCAAATCACATCCTGTATATGTCTGTTCTGAATTACCAATTAATAGGTGTGCCTGTAAAGAGGTTTACACCTGTATTCATTTCGATTATTGAAATTATTATGAAAGCAATACCTACGATTGCAGTGTAGATTACAAAAATGCTCATTTTGTCGGACTTTAAGAACCACTTAAAGATTATGATTGCAAGGTATCCGACAACTGCTGAGGCGATTACACCTGCGATTATTACGCCGATTTCTACGTTTATTCCCTCGGGTGACTTTATTGCGTCTATGCCCTCTAAAAGTGCGGCGGCAATAATTGACGGAACGCCGAGAACGAAGGTATAGTCAAGAGCCTTTTGCTTGTTGATTCCTCTCATCTCGCCCACTGCAAGGGTTGAGCCGGAGCGTGAAAGTCCGGGGAAAACTGCGGCGGCTACCTGCATAAGACCTACGCATACTGCGTCAAGAATTGTGTAGCTTTCTCTGCCGTTTGAGCCTGTTTTGCCTGCGCCTTTGAGGTGCTTGCCGCCCTTTGTTGAATTTCTGCGGTTGCAGATGATACCGACTGTGAGAAGTGCGCTTGTGACAAGAAGTGAAATTGCAGTTACAAGCAGTATCGGACTTGCAGAAAGAACGTCGGCTAAGTCCTTGACTTTCATATCCGTTCCGGGAATAGGAACAAAAAGCAGGAAAAGCGGAATAAGTCCGATTATGAGCATCATAATAAGGTTACGCTCATAGTTCATCTGACTCCACTTGAACTTGCCTGTGAAAATGTCCTTTATCATTGAGAAAAATTCTTTGATAAGACTCCAGATAAGCTTGTAGTAAAAGGCTATTACGGCTACGAGCGTTCCGACGTGAAGCATTACGTTGAAGAACAGATTGCCGTCACCGCTTGTACCTAAAATGTGCTGTGTAATTGCAAGGTGACCGCTGCTTGATACGGGCAGAAACTCGGTAAGTCCCTGAACAATACCCTGAATAATTGCGTCAAGAATTGACATAGTATGTACTCCTTTTTTTAATTTTTGATTATCCCTCTAACTCCGATTTGAATAAAGGGTTGTTTTATGAAATAGAAAATATAAACCATAATTTGCCGAGTGCCTCGACACGCAAATCGGCAGGGTAGCCCCTGCAGGCAAATCGAGTGGAAAAATCGGATTGTTTGGATAAAACGGTTGCCCGAATTTTAAGTTGATATATAGGTAACGTTTCGGGCGACCACACAGGGTCGCCCCTACGGAATAAAATAAACTGTAGGGGCAGCCCTATGTGGCTGCCCGTTGGGCAACAACGAACGCTTCCTTTACAGTCGTAGGGACACTCACTCCGTGTCCGTGTTGACTATCAAACGCAACCGATTATATCAAAATTATTTTGACTGACAAACCTTTCCGTAGGGGACGGGTTCCCACACGTCCCATTCACAAAAATTGCGTTACAATTTTTGTGTGGACACGGTGTGAGTGTCCCTACGTCAACGTTGCTATAATTCCACCGACAAATTATGGTTTATTGCTTAGCTTTACTGCTTCTTGCCCTTGATTTCTTCTTTGGCTCTTTCGGCTCTTTTGACTCCTTTATCATATCGTAAAGAGCGTCTATAGCGTCGGAAACTGTGCCTACGCTGTCAATCAAGCCCTCTTCAACAGCCTCCTCGCCCTCTAAAATTGTGCCGATGTCCATAACAAGCTCGCCTGTGTTGAGTACAAGCTCGTCATATCTTTCCTTGGTAATATCGGAATTTTCGGCGACAAAGGTTGTGATTCTGTCCTGCATACGCTGAAAATACTCAAACGTCTGCGGTACTCCGAGGGTAAGTCCCGTTGTGCGTACAGGGTGAACGGTCATTGAGGCACTTTTAGCGATAAAGCTCTTTTTAGCCGCCACTGCAAGCGGAATTCCGATTGAGTGACCGCCTCCGAGTACGATTGAAACTGTCGGCTTTTTCATTCCCGAAATAACCTCGGCAATTGCAAGACCTGCTTCAACATCTCCTCCGACGGTGTTGAGCAGAATTAAAAGTCCGTCAATCCTCTCGTCCTCCTCAATGGAAACAAGCAGAGGAATAACGTGCTCGTACTTAGTGGTTTTGTTCTGTTGAGGGAGAATATAGTGGCCTTCAATCTGACCGATAATCGTCAGACAATGTATTATGCTGTCCTTGTGAGAGGTGAGCACCGAGCCTGTTTCGCCAATCTGGTCGGTGTGCTCCTCGCTTATGGGACTGTCGTTTTCAAGCTTTTGCGGATTATCATCGGAATTCGGATTTTTTACAAAGTTATCCCTGTTCTTCTTATCGGACTTATCCGACTTTGAAGATTTTGATTTTTGTGACATTACTATGCACCTCCGAGAAATATTGTTTCCCGAAAGTTTACGAAAATTCACAGTTACTAAATATATATGCAAAAGCAATATAGAAAATATTATAACATTTCAAGCAATATTTTTCAATGTTTTTATGCTTATATTTCTTAAAAACAATAATTATTTAAAAGAATTATAGTACTATAGAATATAAATAACATAATCGGAGTGATTTTTAATTGACATCTGACATAATTATGGGTATTGTCATTGCGATACTCGTGCTTTTATCGGCGTTTTTTTCTGCTACAGAAACGGCGTTTTCGTTTGTAAACAAAATCCGAATCCAGCACAGCGTTGATAACGGCAACAAAAAGGCAAAAAATGCGCTTTATGTTATCGAAAATTTTGACAATGCCCTTACAACAATCCTTATCTGCAACAACATCGTAAACCTTAGCTGTTCGTCAATTGCAACGGTGCTTTGCCTTAATCTTTTCGGAGATATGGGCTCGGCAATTGCAACGGGTGCAACTACTCTGCTTGTGCTGACATTCGGCGAGGTTATCCCTAAGTGCCTTGCAAAGGAACACTGCGACGCTTTTACTCTCAAGACAGCAAGCTTACTGCGTGTGCTTATGTTCATACTCAAGCCGTTTGTGTTTGTATTTTTAAAGCTCAAGTCGCTTGCGCTGAAAATTGCAGGCGGAAGTGAGGACAGTCCGTCTGTTACGGAAAACGAGCTGAAATACATCGTTGAAAGCATTGAAGAAGAAGGCGTGCTTGAAGAAAGCGAAAGCGAAATGGTGCGTTCTGCGCTTGACTTTGACGAAAAGACCGCAGAGGAAATCCTCACGCCGAGGGTTGACGTTACTTTCATCAACATCAGCGACAGTCAGGAAAAGATTAAGGACATAATCATAGAGAACAGATATTCACGTATTCCTGTTTATGAGGAAACGGTTGACCATATTGTCGGAATTCTGCATACAAGAGATTATCTTGAGTCGCTTGCAGACGGAAAAGCTCCCGATTTGCGTGACATAATGCAGACACCTTACTTTGTTTTCAGAACTCAACAGCTTTCGAAAATTTTAAATGCGTTCAAGCGCACGAAAATTCACCTTGCAATCGTCACAGACGAATACGGCGGAACGCTCGGTATTGTCACTATGGAGGACTTGCTTGAGGAAATCGTAGGCGAAATCTGGGACGAGGACGAGGAAATCGAGCACAACTACTACAAAATCGGCAAAGGTGAATTCCTTGTAAACGGCGACATTGAGCTTGACGATTTGCTTGCGCTGTTTGATATGGACGAGGACGCAATTGAAAGCGACAGCGTGACGGTAGGCGGATTTATTCTTGAACACGCAGGAACTATCCCCCACAAACGCCAGAGCATCGAAGCCGACGGATTTAGATTCACCGTTATGGAGGTAAAAGACCAGCGAATCATCAGAGTTGTAGTCAAAAAGCTTGATGCGGAAAATGATGAACAAGCTGAAGAAAAAGCAGAAGAAACAACGGTGTAAAACTGTAGGATATGGATTGTTATTTGTATTGTGTACAAGTAACAATCCATTTGTTATTTAGCACAAAACAGCAAACAATATTTCATATATTTTGCTGCTATTTTCAAAAAAAAAAAAATGGTATAATAAAACAAAGAAATATCTATATTTCAAATTTTTACAATCAGGAGAAAAACAATATGAACGCAGTATTCAAAAAAACTTTAGTAACAGTTTTTGCGTCAGTTACGGCAATTTCTTTATTTTCTGTCAGCGCAAGCGCAGCAACACCGAAGATGTATAACTTTAACAATTATACGGGCAATGAAACGGTTTCTGTTGATTTACAGGGTGATTACACAAAGTTTGCAAGACTCGAGGATAAAAACGGAGAGATTGATTCAAAAAATTACACGGTTTCAGGCGATGAAAATAAAACTACCGTTACGCTCAAAGAGGACTACCTGAGAAGTCTGGAAAACGGAGAGTACACCTTCAACGGCTATTTTGAAAACATTTTAAATACATATGAATTCACCGCTTATGAAAATGTAGGAGTATCAATTCCTGCCGGTGATGACTGTAAGTTTTATAATTTAACAGTCGGTGAAACAGAGGTAGACAACGCAAATTATGATATTGAGAAAACATCAGGCGGATTTGTGATTACCGTTAAAAGTGAGTATCTGCAAACTTTGCCTGAGAACACAAGCTTTTTTGCACATTACTACAGCGACAGTATGTGCAGTATCACATTGCAGGTTGAAAAGCAGAGCGCAAATCCCTCTACCGGCACAGAGCCGACAAACAACACATCAACAACAGGCAAAGATACATCGTTAGTTTCTCCGAAAACCGGAGTTAACAACTATGCACCGCAGATAATTTGCGTTATGCTGATATCCGCAGGCGTTTTTACATTATGCATTTTAAGCAGAAAATATAAGAATAAGAAAAACTAAACCAAAATTTGCGGCGAAGCCGCCGCAGGCAATTCGAGTGGAAAAGTCGGATTGTTTGGATAAAACGGTTGCCCGAATTATAAATTGATATATAGGTAACGTTTCGGGACGTGTAGGAACCCGTCCCCTACGATTGAAA
>DXYG01000119.1 GCA_019415925.1 Clostridiales bacterium | reverse complement strand
GTTGCGTACATTTTGAAACCGTTTTATTTCTTTATCTCTAAACGGAAAGTATACTTGACATTTGCGCCCTCTTTGCTATAATAGAGATATGGAAAGCTGGCTTTCCATAGAAAGGAGGCGCACCGTGAAAAACCGTTTAGAGGAAATTCGGAAAGAACGGGGAATCAAGCAGGAAGAACTGGCTGCCGCACTGGAAGTATCCCGGCAGACCATCGGCTCGTTAGAAAACGGACGATACAATCCTTCAATTACATTGGCGTTTAAGCTTGCACGGTATTTTGATATGAGCATTGAAGATATTTTCATTTACGAGGAGGAAAAGCAATGAAGAAGAAAACCGGAATATATCTTGTAATCGGCATAGTCGGCATTGCTTTAGCTCTGATCGCAAAGTTTCTTTTACAGGACTATTTAAGTGATTCGCAAAGCGGAGCGATGATCGGGATAGGTGCCGGATTGTTCGGCTATGGGATTGCGAAATGGTGTGTCGGTCTGTGGGGCGCAAAAAATCCCGATTTGATGAAAATCAATGAAATTGAAGAAAAAGACGAGCGCAATCAGCTCATTCGCAGCAAAGCACAGGCAATATCCGGCGAGATACTGCACTGGCTGCTGATGGCAGGCGCTTGGGTATGTATTTTTTTCGACGCACCACTATGGATTGTTCTTACTCTTGTAGGCGCTTTCCTGCTTAAAACAATCCTTGATTTTATTTTGATGGCATATTACCAGCATAAGATGTGACGGAGGATATTATGAAATTTGTAATTGAGCATTTGTCAAAAAGCTTTGAGAAAAAGGAAGTTCTCAGAGATATTGATTTTACATTTGATGAAGGGAAAATTTATGGGCTGCTCGGCAGAAACGGCGCTGGAAAAACAACGCTGTTTAACTGCCTGAACAGGGATTTGAAGGCGGATAGCGGCAATTTCTATATAGAAGATGAAAACGGCGTCCGCCGTGAGGTGTCCGCAGAGGACATCGGATATGTACTCTCTACCCCGACCGTGCCGGAGTTTCTTACAGGCAGGGAGTTTTTGAAATTCTTTATGGACATCAACGAGAAGTCTATCAAAAATCCGAAAAGCATTGACGAGTATTTCGATTATATGAGTATTGAGCCGGAGGACAGGGATAAACTGCTCAAGGACTACTCCCACGGTATGAAAAACAAAATGCAAATGCTCATCAATATCATCGCTCAGCCGAATATCCTGCTGCTCGACGAGCCTTTGACATCCCTTGATGTGGTTGTGGCGGAAGAAATGAAACAACTGCTCCGTTCACTGAAACAAGACCGCATTACCATTTTCTCCACTCATATTATGGATTTGGCGCTTGACCTCTGCGATGAGATTGTGCTGCTTAATCACGGCGAACTGGAGGTCGTGGAGAAAACCGATCTGGACAGCAGGGAATTTAAGGATAAAATCATTGCGGCACTCAGGGAGGAAGGAAATGAATAAGACGCTTAAAATATCTTTTTCCCTGAAAAATACATACCGTGTCAACGGTGTCCTGTTTTCCTTAAAGCAGATACCGCTCGTAAAGCGGCTGCTTCCGGCAACGCTGTATCAGGTAAAGGGGCTGAAAATCTTTGCAAACATTTTGTCCGTGCTGTGGGAAATCGTTTCTGTATTCCTCGGCAAGTTCCTTTACTTTATCACGATGGTATGCGGTATCGGTATCCTTTATAACGGACTGCCGGAGAATGAGGTGTTCCTGCATATCCTGCTGATTCTCACGGTAATCGGCAGCTTTGTAAACACACACCTTTTCAATCCGACAAAGGATAAATATTATGCGATGATCCTGATGAAAATGGACGCACGAGAATATACGCTTGTAAACTATTTCTACTCCATCCTGAAGGTCGTTGTGGGCTTTTTGCCCTTTACGATTCTGTTCGGTATGGACAGAGGCGTACCTTTGTGGTTTTGTCTGCTCCTGCCCCTTTGCATAGCGGGTATGAAGCTGTTTGCGGCGGCTGTTACCCTGTGGGATTATGAGAAAAGGGGATTTGGCTACAACGAAAATAAGCTGTCCAAATATGTGTGGTGCTGTATCGCCCTGCTTTTAGCCGCAGCCTATGCTCCGCCCGCCTTTGGTTTTGCTTTGCCTGCGGTCGTACCAATGGTTATATTTTTAGCGTGTATTCCCCTTGGTATGGCAAGTATCACAAGGCTCACTACCTTCCGTGATTATTACGCAATCAACAAGGAATTATTAGCCGGATTGACCAATCAGATGGATAGCACGGCACAGACAAAGCTTATCAAACAGGCAAATGAAAAGAAAATATCCGCAGATACTTCCATTAGCAGCAACCGCAAGGGCTTCGAGTATCTGAATGAGCTGTTTATCAAAAGGCATAAAAAGATACTCTGGAACTCGACAAAGAAGATTTCCTATGTGTGCGCTTTCCTTGTCGCCGCCGTGCTGGCAGGCGTCTATCTGCTGCCCGAAGAAAAAACCGTCATTAACGAAATCGTGATGACTTGGCTTCCGTACTTTGTATTTATAATGTACGCTATCAACCGTGGCACGAACTTTACACAGGCGCTTTTTATGAACTGCGATCACAGCCTGCTGACCTATTCGTTTTATAAGCAGCCGAGCTTTATCCTGCGGCTGTTTCAGATTCGCCTGCGTGAGATTATGAAAATCAACGCTGTTCCGGCGCTCGTGATCGGTATCGGACTGGCGCTGATCCTGTTTGCCACCGGAGGGACGGACAATCCGCTGAACTATGTAGTGCTGGTTGTTTCCATCCTGTGTATGAGCCTGTTTTTCTCGATTCATTACCTGACGATTTACTATCTGCTCCAGCCTTACAATGCAGGGACGGAGCTGAAAAGCGGCACATATCGGATTGTTTTGTCAGTAACCTATGTCGTCTGTTTTGCTCTTATGCGGCTGCGTATGCCGATTATGATATTTGGAATAATGACGATTGTTTTCTGTGTGCTTTACAGCATTGTCGCCAGCATTTTGGTATACCGCTTTGCGCCGAAAACCTTTAGGCTGAGAACATAACGGGGCGGTTTTACCGCCGGAAATCCATAAAAAGAAACGGAGGATTTATTTATGAGAAAGTGTCTCAGATGTGGAACGGAAATGAAAGAAAACTGCGCCATCAAGGTAGAAGGCGCAGGATACGGAATTGTAATGTCATCGGACGAAAATAAGCTGTTCGGCGGCAGAATCGGCAAGCCGAAGGTAGCAATCTGTCCCAAGTGCGGCGAAGTCTCCATCTATGTGGAAGATGTAGAGAAGCTGTGACGGTAAATGGAGGCGGTATGAAATGAAAAAGATTTTATCTGTGTTTTTGATGTCATTCATCGTATTCGCTCTCTCTGCTTGCAATGCTGATGTCGTGAAGATGGAAGATTATGAGTGGAAAATGAGAACGGTTATGAGCAATGATACGGAAGCTGCCCAATATCAGGATGAACTCGTGGTTGCCGTAGGAGAAGCTGACGAGCTGTATCCTGACGCTGAAATCGTGGATATGACTTTGACTGCTAAAGATGGAGAAATCACGATAACGGATACCACAAACGGCAAGACATATAACGGCACTTATGAGGTAATGCAGAAAACGCCGAAGGGAACGGACTATGAGATTATCATTGATGGAGTGACCGGCTATGCTACCGTAGCTCCTACGGAATACTATGACGGAACTGAAATTCCGACGCTGCCAATCAATATAGATGGCTATTCCTTATACTTTATCCCAAATGAGTCGTAATCTACTCAGGTTAGAGAAAGGCATAATGATGAAGATCGAGATTGAAAAGGATTTTCCCCAGTATTTTAAGCCAGCCTATCCGGAAGAATTTGAGCTGTTCTCTCACTTTGAAGTAACAGCAGGAATACCGACCGTTCTCTTTGCTGTCACGACTTGGAAAGAGAACGGGAAACCGAATGTGTGCTTTCATTCGTGGAGTTGCTTTCACGGAGATAAGACCGCTTTTTTCGCTGTGATGGGCAACCTGTATCAGCATACCCACACCTATGCCAATATCCAAAGAGAAAAATGCTTTTGCATTAACTTTCTCCCGATAAGCTGTTATGACAGGTTGGTAAATACCATTCATCAGAATGAATGGGACGATGACGAATTTGCAGCAGGAGGCTTTACTGTTTCCAATGCCAAAACCATTCACGCACCTGCGATCAGCGAAGCGTTTCTCACGATGGAATGTACCCTGAAAGATATACAGGATTTAAGCGGTGCAGGTATTACGGCTATGGTCATCGGACAGGTACAGCACATCTCTGTGGAAGAAGCGTATGCACAAGGGCATGAATTAAGATATGGCAAGGACGGATTTATGCTGCTTGTGCCTGCGCCGCAAGACCTTGTTACCGGAGAGCCAAATCAGTCGGCGATTGCCACCGTGCATATTGAGAAATACGACTGATTTAAGGAGAGAGCAAAAATGGCGGTTTCAAATATAAAAGCGCTGATCCCCGGCGAACTTCAAAAAGTGTGGGAGCTGGTGTTGAATACGGAGAATTACGCTGCTTGGAGAAGCGACTTGAGTAAAACAGAAGCGATAAGCGACAAGCAATTTATCGAATATACCAAAAACGGCTACCCTACGACCTTTACCGTGACGCTTGTTGAGCCATACAGACGATGGGAATTTGATATGGAAAACAGCAATATGACAGG